>PFDH01000060.1:16049-19984 GCA_002772705.1 Candidatus Pacebacteria bacterium CG10_big_fil_rev_8_21_14_0_10_44_11
CAAAAATTACTAAAGCAATGGAGATGGTTTCTGCCAGTAAAATGAAACGGGCTCAGGATCAAACCTTGTCCGCTCGTCCGTATGCTCAGGCTTTGGCTAATTCTCTGCAAAATCTGGCCCGAGAAACAACCCCCGAGCTCCATCCTCTGCTTTCTCAACACTCAGAGGGCGAGGACGTTTTGATTGTCATTGCCACCGACCGCGGTTTATGTGGCAGTTTGAACCAAAACTTATTCAAACAAGCCATGGAATGGTATAAGGTTCACCCAAAAGGCAAATTTATTATGATCGGCAAAAAAGCGGTTGCCTTTGCTAATTTCCTGGGACTAGAAATTGCCGCCCAGTTTACTAAAGTGCCAGATAAAGTCAGTTTGGCAGATATTTTGCCAATCAGCACCCTGATCATTGATTACTTTACTCAACACCTCTACAAGTCGGTTTCATTAGTCTACATGGATTTTGTGAACACCTTGTCACAAAAAGTCCAGCTAACTCAGTTATTACCAATCAAGCAGTTAACCAATGAAGTGATTTTAGTTGAAAAAGATCACGCTGATTTTGTGTTTGAACCCTCTCCAAAAGAAATTTTGCATGAATTAATTCCGTACTACATTGAAAATGCGATTTATCAGTCTTTTCTTGAAGGCAAAGCTAGTGAGCATAGTGCCAGAATGGTGGCAATGAAAAATGCCAGTGATAATGCTCAAGATCTGGTTAAAGAACTGCAACTAGTTTTCAATAAGTCAAGACAAGAAAGTATTACCAGAGAGCTGCTTGAAATTACGACCGCAACTCTTTCGCTAGAAGGATAATTACAAAGGAATCTATGCCAAACTCAGTCGGAACACTAACTCAAATTTTAGGGCCAGTTGTTGACGTTCAGTTTGAGTATCACTTGCCAGAAATCTACAACGCGCTGGTGATCAAGCTGCCAGACGGTGGCAAATTAATGCTAGAAGTCGAACAGCAACTTTCAACCGATGAAGTTAGGTGTATCGCGCTGGGACCAACCGATGGTTTACAACGCGGGCTTGAGGTAGAAGACACGCTCGCCCCAATTACAGTGCCAGTTGGTGAACCAACCTTAGGCAGAATGTTTAATGTCGTCGGAGAAGTAATTGATGAAGGCAAACCAGTCACCGCCAAACTGTTTTCACCAATTCACAAACCAGCCCCAGAGCTCATTGATCAAGAAACCAAAGCTGAGGTCTTAGAAACTGGCATTAAAGTCATTGATCTAATTGCTCCGTTTGCCAAAGGTGGCAAGGTTGGCGCTTTTGGTGGTGCCGGCGTTGGTAAAACGGTGGTCATTCAGGAGTTAATCCGCAACATTGCTGAAGAACATAAAGGTCACTCTGTCTTTGCCGGTGTAGGAGAACGAACGCGTGAAGGCAATGATCTATATCACGAAATGAAAGATTCTGGCGTCTTGAGTAGCACGGTGATGTGCTTTGGCCAGATGAATGAACCGCCAGGGAATCGGTTGAGAATTGCTTTGACCGCGTTGAGTATGGCCGAATACTTCCGTGATGAAAAGGGCGAAGACGTGCTCTTTTTCTTAGACAACATCTTTCGGTTCAGTCAAGCAGGATCTGAAGTTTCCGCTCTCTTGGGGCGTATTCCTTCTGCTGTGGGTTACCAACCAACCCTAGCATCAGAAATGGCGGCGCTGCAGGAGCGAATCACCTCAACCCATAAAGGCTCAATTACCTCGATTCAAGCCATTTATGTGCCAGCTGATGACTACACCGATCCCGCCCCTGCCGCTACTTTTGCTCACATTGATTCAACCCTTTCGTTAGATAGAAAACTTTCTGAACAGGCGCTGTTTCCAGCGGTTGATCCACTCATTTCTGGATCAAAAATTTTGGATCCAACGATTGTGGGTGAAGAGCACTATCGAACTGCCCGCCAGGTACAACAAGTTTTGCAGCGCTACAAAGAATTGCAGGACATCATTGCTATTCTGGGCATTGATGAGTTGAGTGAAGAAGACAAATTAGTGGTCGCCAGAGCCCGTAAAATACAGCGGTTTCTCACCCAGCCCTTCTTTGTGGCCGAACAATTCACCAATGTACCGGGCAAGTACGTCTCAATTGCCGACACTATTAAAGGTTTTAAAGAAATCTTGGAGGGCAAACACGACTCACTGCCAGAACAGGCTTTTTACATGGTTGGTTCGATCGACGAAGTAGTCGCCAAAGCTAAAAAACTCTAAGAATCCAATATGTCAAAGTTGCAACTTAAGATTGTTTCTCAAGAAAGAGCGTTGCTGGACACAACTGTTGATTCAGTTACCGCCGCCACCACTGAGGGTGAAATCACGATTCTGCCGGGTCATATTCCTTTGTTCACAAAACTGAATACTGGCGAGTTGATCTATCGAATCGATCATAAAGTGTCTTCGCTGGTGATTAGCAAAGGTTTTTTAACCCTTGCCGCCAATAACCAGTTAACTGTGATGGCAGACACCGCCGTTGACGCCAGAGAAATTAGCCTGCAGAAGGCTCAAGAAGCAATCAAAAACGCTCAAGAAACTCTCAAAGTGACAGATAATCAGCGTGAGCGAATTATGGCCGAGGCAAGCCTTAGACGCGCCCTGTTAGAAATCAAAATTGCCGAGCGAACAAAGCGGACGAGAATTTAAATTGTCAATTACTTCAAATGTATTAAGCTTCTGGGCTTTCAATCTGCCTAACTTTCCAGTTATTCAGGTGATCGAAATATTTGATTGGCCATGGCTCATTTGGATGTGCGGCATCCCAAAAACCTACATACTCTCGGCCATTCATTTCAAAAGGCTTAAAAATTCCTTCTTTGGGAGCTGATCTTGTTAGCCTGATGCGTACAACTCGATTTGAAGCAAAATAGTAAGACAGATATTGTGAACCATTGATCAATATATGTTTTCCTTTTACCCTAGTTGGCTCAGATTGAGGAAGCTGATCGGTTGTTCCCTCAATATAATCAATCAAATTATAAGAATATTTACGCTTGGTTCTTCTTCTAACGTCGCCTGTTTTTTCCATAATCACTTTTAATTGAGAACCCTCTCTAGTTAACCTAAAGTGAGAGTCTTCTGAACCATCGTCATTTTGATGAAACAATTCCATATCAAACGTCTGAGCAACAATGTCTAGTGAAAGTAAACGAATTGAGACCTCGCGATAGGGGTAGCTTAGAGGTACCACTGCCTGCAAGTCTTCTCCGTTGAGCTGAGGAAGCTGCAAAAGTCCTGCCACTTGGCGGTCATTTTGCCTCATGGGATACAATAATCTGTTTGAAAGTGACTCTTGCAAATCAACCGGCATTCCTTCAAATAACTTTATAAATGCGTTGATTCTGGATGCAGTCAATAGTTTGCCACCAGGCATAATGGAAGGCAAATCTAAACGTTGTCCTCGAGAATCAGACAATATGAATTTATTCAGTACGGCACCGTTCGAATCAAGAATGTTGAGGACTGTGCCAAACATAGCATTCTCAACATGAAGAGTAACCGAATCATATGTGCGTTTTGATAATAGCCCAAGCGCGGCAAATATATGGCGTAAATCTTCTGAGTTAGCCCCTATAGTAAGATCTTGGACAGTACCTTCTTGTGATTCTGAATTCAGTTGCGCAATCAATTGGTTTGTCCAGTTACCAGCAATAGTGGTCCGCAACCAATCCTGGAAACCATTTCTAGTCTCATCAAGCGCTTCGCGATGATCTTCAGAAATGATAAACGCCAGTCTTTTTAGTTGATACCTTGATAATCCCATTGATTGAACTTCCGGCAGCTTCAGTAATTCGTTGTTAGCTCTGGTAATCCTTTGTGAAATTAAGGTTCGCTTTACCCCTTTTTCTTCGGCAATTTGATTAACTGATCGGTCTAAGCTCAATTCAATCGCTTCCCGATAATCTGGATTGTTAATATTTCCGATGGCATTCAA
>PFDH01000061.1 GCA_002772705.1 Candidatus Pacebacteria bacterium CG10_big_fil_rev_8_21_14_0_10_44_11
GAGCAAGATATGCGTACTTATCTCGAAACAATCATTAGCATGACGCGAACAGATAAATAGTTCGAAAATCGAACGGAGGGAAAACATGGCGTACGTAATCACTTGTGGAGACGAAGGTGTCCAAATCAATAATGGAACAAGACTTGGCGTCATTGGCGCTGGTCTAATGCTCGAAGAATTCCCAGATGTACTCAAGTACATTAAGAAAAGCTTCGGGGAGACAGAAGAGCTCGCCATTGCAGGCAGTGCTGAGAATGATTGGTCTAAAGAAAAATTGAATTTAGACACTTGGGAGCAAACTAATGCTAGCGTTCAGCAAAAAGTCGCGGCTTTAGCTGATGATCAAGGACTTCTTTACTCAGGCTTCTTGCCATTTGCAGATCCAAGACAACTGAAGCATGACATCAAAGGCCACATGGTACGACCACAATTAGTTCATATTGCTAACGGTATTTCTTTCACCCTTGGTGGTGGTGAGCAAATCTATCATCTTGGACGATTTGTTATTAGTGCAGATTGGATTGGAGTTGCTCCAGATGAACTCGTCAAAAAAGTGCTCCAAACACAAATTGATTTCTATCAGAAAATAGTTGGAAAAGAAAAATTACTTCGCGTAATCGAAGATACAGGTGATTTGGACGATAAGGTTATCGCCAAAAATAAAGCTAAACTCGAGAAACTCGGGTTTATCTAGTCGCAAGTTAAGCTCTTGCTCAAAAGGCAAGTTTGTTTTATACTATCGACTCTGTTTGGGAAGGTTACAGATATTGTGCGCATTTTTGCCGCAATCCCTCGTTCAAAATACCTGGTGTACCGTAGGGGCCTGTAGCTCAGTTGGCTAGAGCGCCACATTTGCAATGTGGAAGTCAGGAGTTCGAGTCTCCTCAGGTCCACCAAAAATAAACAAACATATTTAGATATTAGTTCTTGGTGCCATCGTTCCAACGTTTGGTACTAGGAGCTAACATCTAGGTATGAATGTACTTAGACAGCGCTCTTTAACAAGTGAAGATTCATCGTCATGATGTAGGCCAATCGCACGAATTGTGCGGTTGAGCATCAAAAACACAAATCAATTAACTAAATAACTTAAATTAAATGAAAACAAACAATCACTATTTATATGTGAATTAAAGCAGATAGGGGATGCCTAGGCTTGTTTGGCCGAAGAAGGACGTAGAACTCCGCGAAAGGCGTCGGGTAGCTGAGTACGAGCGATGATCCGGCGGTGTCCGAATCGGGTAACCGCGTTTTGCGAGATCAAAACGGCTGTGCTCCTTGTGAGCATGGCGGGAACCTGGGGAACTGAAATATCTAAGTACCCAGAGGAAAAGAAATCGAAAGAGATTCCCTTAGTAAGCGACGAGCGAACAGGGAAGAGCCCAAACCCCGCTTTTAGCGGGGGGTTGTAGGACCTCAATATCAGAATTTAGCTTCGTAGAAGAACACCGTGGAATAGGTGGCCAAAGAACGTGAGAGCCGTGTATTTGAAATGCAGCTATAACTGTAGAGTGTTCCTGAGTAGGTTAGGAGACGGCAAACTCCTTTCTGAATCTGGGGTGACCACACTCCAAGGCTAAATACCAAACAAGACCGATAGTGAACGAGTACCGCGAGGGAAAGGTGAAAAGAAGGGCGGAAGGCCCCGTGAAATAGATACTGAAACTATCTGCTAACAATCAGAGAGAGTCCCCTTTGTGGGATGATCTCGTGCCTATTGAAGAATGAGCCGGCGAGTATTTGTCCGTTGCAGGTTAACTCTTTTGCAAGAGGGAGCCATAGTGAAAGCAAGCCTGAATAGGGCGACTTTTGTAACGGATGAATGACCCGAAACCAGGTGAGCTATCCATGACCAGGGCGAAGTCTCGTTAAACCGAGATGGAAGCCCGCACCGTTGTATGCTGCAAGATGCTCGGATGAGTTGTGGATAGAGGTAATATGCCAATCGAACCTGGAGATAGCTGGTTCTCCCTGAAATATATTTAGGTATAGGGTCATGCGAATCGTTAGGGGGGTAGAGCACTGAACGGGTGTTCCAGAAGTAATTTTGGACATCTAATCAAACTCCGAATACCCTAGCGTAATACATGGCACTCAGCATCCGGGAGCTAATTTCCGGAAGCAAAAGGAAAACAATCCAGACCAACAGCTAAGGTCTCAAAATGTATGTTTAGTGGGAAAGGAAGTGTATTTTCTAAGACACCTAGGAGGTCGGCTCAGAAGCAGCCATCCTTTAAAGATAGCGTAACAGCTCACTAGCCGTAGAAAGTATGCGCCGAAAATCCAACGAGGCTCAAACATACTACCGAAGCTTTGGATTTCTTCCCGCCTTTGGCGGGAAGGAGTGGTAAGGGAGCGTTCTGTGTGCAGTGAAGGTGCCCCGTGAGGAGGCGCTGGAGCGATCAGAAGTGAGAATGCCGGCATAAGTAGCGAAATTATAGTGAGAATCTATAACTCCGAATGACCAAGGTTTCCGCACCCACGTTCGTCGTGTGCGGGTTAGGCGACCCTAAGGTGAGCCCATGACTTAGTTATGGGGTAGCCGATGGATTACCGGTTAATATTCCGGTCCTTGGTACGTTTCATTTGACTTGGGGAGGGACGGTGCAGGATAGTGTATAGCAGGCAGTGAATGTCTGTTTCAAGCAGTAAGGCAGTCTGAGTAGGCAAATCCGCTCAGGCGTTTATCCGAGCTGTTATGAGCACACAAACCTTCGGGTGAGTATGTATACATGAGTTCAGCATCCTGGAAAAGCTTCGCAAGGAGAAACGTATCAAATCGTACCGATAACCGACACAGGTGGTCAGGTCGAGTAGACCAAGGAGAGCGAGAGAAAGTAGTTTAAGGAATTCGGCAAAACAGCTGGGCGTAATCTAGAGAGATGCCCTTCCTCCGTATTCATACGGAGGGCGCAGTGAATGTTGTGGGATGGACTGTTTACCAAAAACATAGGTCCGTGCGAACTCGTAAGAGGCAGTATACGGGCTGAAGCCTGACCGGTGCCAGAAGGTTAACTGCGTGGGTTTTTCCCGCCTTTGGCGGGAATTGCCTGCAATGGAAGCCCTGGTGAACGTCAGCAATAACTATAATTGTTCTAAGGTGAATTAGTTGCCTTAGTAAAACTTGGCTAAATGCTGGAACGTCTGAGTATCGTGCTCTACTTAATGTAAGGACATTGTTTTATTTTTAAAACATGTCTAAGCGAAGTAACAATGAGTCACGTGCAGAAAATCAGCAGGAAAGACTAGTTCAAATTGGCTGGATAGTTGGTTTTGTAGATGGAGAAGGATGTTTTTCAATTAGTGTGTTTCGTAACAGAACCACGCGATTTGGATGGCAAATTTTTCCTGAATTTGTAGTTACACAAAGTGAAAAAAGTTTATCTACTTTAAAACAGATAAAGAAATACTTCTCATGTGGCAACATTTTCATTAATAGAAGGTATGACAATCACAAGACTCCGATATATCGATATTGTATTCGAAATATTGCTGATCTTGAGAAAGAAATACTACCTTTTTTTGAAAAATACAAACTTCAATCTGCAAAGCAGCAAGATTTTGAAAAATTCTCCGTGGTGGTGCGCATGCTGAGAAGCAAAGTGCATTTATCAAAGGAGGGATTTCAAGAAATTGTAAAAATTACTGGAAAATCAATAGAACTAGAATCCTCAGAGACTACACGCCAGGCCCTGCTAGCGCGGGGATGATATAGTCCGATCTTATAGGCGACTATAAGTGCAACTTAATTCGTAGTTGCTTTAGCTTTGCTAAATAACACAACGTGCTTTTAACAAAGTAAATGAGCGAAGTTCCTTGTCGCTTAATTGGCGACCCGCACGAAAGGTATAACCAGTCTCACACTGTCTTGAACTATTACTCGGCGAAATTGAAATGGCTGTGAAGATGCGGCCTACTGATGGCAGGACAAAAAGACCCCATAGAGCTTTACTATAACTTGGCACTGAGGGTGTATGTGAAATTGTCTAGTATAGGTGGGAGAATCCTTCATTTTTGGGGGATTCGCCAGTGTAATACCACCCGTTTTATATATATCCTCTTACCTAATCTGTCTGCAAACGGCAGAGGGAACACTGTCTGGTGGGTAGTTTAACTGGGGAGGTTGCTTGCTAAAGAGTAACGCAAGCGCGCAACGGTACCCTTAGCCTGGATGGAAATCAGGCTGGACGTGCAATGGCATATGGGTGCCTGACTGTGAGACATACAAGTCAAGCAGATGCGAAAGCAGGTCATAGTGATCCTCGTGTGTTTTGTGGAAGACACCGGGCTTATCGGATAAAAGCTACCTTGGGGATAACAGAGTCATCGCGCCTAAGCGTCCCTAGCGTCGGCGCGGTTTGCTACCTCGATGTCGACTCATCGCATCCTGGGGCTGTAGAAGGTCCCAAGGGTTAGTCTGTTCGCCTATTAAAGCGGTACGTGAGTTGGGTTCAGACCGTC
>PFDH01000014.1 GCA_002772705.1 Candidatus Pacebacteria bacterium CG10_big_fil_rev_8_21_14_0_10_44_11
TCCTATCAATAATTCCTCTAATAATTGCATCAATCTCCTCCGATAAATTACCCAGATTGGCCTTAGGAAAAAATTGAGACAGGATGATGGGCCGTATGCCGGAGATAACAGTTTTACCGTCCTTAACATATACATTGATTTTGCAAGGTAAACAAAGTCCAATCTTCACGTCAGCTTTAAGGACTGTATAGGCACTTTTGGCATTGCACACCTCGATAATCTTAAACGGCTCAATTCCAAAGCCTTTTTCTCCCAGTGTTGCAGTAACGTCATGAATATGAAGAACGCGAAATCCTGCGTTCTTGGTTTCTTTCTCAACCGCGAGCACCGTTTCATCAAAGGATTTCTTTGTGGTGACTGTGTAATCAAATTTCATAATCTGTACCTTTCAAATTAATTAATCATAAGCAACATGAAAACAAGATTAAACAATAAAGTTTACTTGGCCAGTTTTTCTGGTGCTTGGTTTTTATAGGTATCGATATATTTTTGAATCAAGGCTTTGTCTGCAACCTCAAGCTTCATCATTCTTCCCCAAGAAACTACGACAATCTTATCTTCATTAGCAGATCTTGGAGAAACTATTACACTCTGGAAATTGGATTTGCCGATGTCTTCCAGCATTTTCTTTTCTTCTTCAGCGATTTCATTATAGGAGATCCAAATACCGCCGTGTTCCAGCCCATGAACACCGGCTTTATCATCGATCTCCTTACCATAAACTCCCCAATCCTCAGCCTCACCTAAATGAGCACCTGAGGTGGGCGGATTAGTTTGATACTCAACACTAGTACCAGCGGACACATGATCTCTGCCTTCAATCGGAAACTCTTCAACTTTGCCTTCTAAGGAAACCGCTTTGACCTGTTGTTCAAACTCAACTTGTTCTGGGGATTTTTTGGTCAACTGGATAAATCCAAATACCACCACCACCAAGATAACAATTAGCAATCCCAAGTTACGAACTTTCTCGATCAAATCAGACCGCTGCTCTTGTTCCTGCCTTAACTCTTTGAACTTCTTCTTGCGTTCGTGTTTAGGTAACTCATTCCATTCTTCGGGCAATTCCATACTTATTTCCCCCTCTCAATCGCACAAGCATATGGCTGATCTATTTTTTTAAGAGTAAAATTGATCGCAAACAATAAAATTGCTATCCCGATAAAGCCAAATTCCTGTCCGTGAAGCGGCAAAAAGCCCAAGATTACCGTAGCTGAGCCAAAACCGATGAGCGAGGTCAATACTACCGACCCGCAAGATGCACAGCCTACTCCCAACATACTGGTGGCTACTCCCAGAGCGGATATTCCCATCGACTGCTGCAACTTAGCCGTTTGCCTCAGATAGTAAACTAATAAACTCACTTGTACTCCGGCCAATCCGGCGCTGATAAAAGTAACCAGCCTAGACAAAGGAGTGAAGTTGGTTTGTAAAGATCCCAACAAACTGGTTATAAGGTTGGTTTTTTGCCAAATTGTCATGGAAGAGTCAGTCATAGTCCGAGTAATTAAATGTAAATTGGGTAGCCAGGTCGCAAAAGCAATCACTAGTAAAGCGATTGCTATCGCTACTGCTAAGTATTTTGGGTGAGCTACTATTTTCAGCACTGTCATGATTATTATCGTAGTGGATCAATGATAGCTTGAAAAGCGACATAGGGCTGGGCACCAACTACCAAGTCTCCGTCTATTTCTCCGTTTGCAGTTGTTTTACCGATTACAAAGGTTGGTGTGCCGGATGCCCCGGCGGCAGTTCCGTCAGCAATGTCTTTCTTAACTTCCTCGGTTTGGGCTGGATCAGACACGCAAATATTAAATGAATTGAGATTTAATCCAAGATCAGTTGCAATTGTAGTCAGGTCAGCTTCCGACAAGCCATTGCCGTTTGATATGGTCCTGGTAAATATCTGATCGTGGTATCTAAAGTAAGCCGTATCACCGCCTTGCTCTCTGGCACAGTTAGCGGCCACCGCTTCTTTGGTAGCCATTGGATCATGGAAGGAAAGCGGAAAATCTCGATACACAATCTTCACTTTTCCAGTATCGACGTAATCTTTAACTAATTGAGGTAGCGTTTCATCAAAGTGACGTTTGCAAAACGGACATTCATAATCAGAAAACTCCACAATGGTGACCGAAGCGTTTTTATCACCTAAAACCGGATCGTCATCTACAGAAACGACACCTTTGGTCGGTTGTTGAGGTGCTTGTGGCTGGACTCCAGCTTGTGCTGTGGTAGGTATTGTACCAAGACTATTCGATTTAAGGAGTTTGTTTTCAGTCCATAACGAGCCGCTAAAAAAACCAGCCCCCAGTAAAACTAGAGCTCCCAATAGCAATAAAAAGTGCGTATTAATTACTGCTATCAACGAGCTAAGTGAATATTTTGGTTGTGTCATGGCGGCTCCGTATCTTTATTATCTCCTACAACTGTAGGTGATTATTCTTCTCTTGTCAATGAGAAGATGAGAGCGAAAAAGAAGCCGGAACTATAGGTGTAAAGTTGTGAGTATCTTTGGCTTCATATTCTGAGCAGTCTGTTGTTTGACATCCTTTTTCTACGCTACAGACTCCTCCGGTTTCAAAAGCAAAGTCGGCAGCAACTTGACTTGGTTGGATAAAGGCAATTCCCAGCATTAAAGACAGGCTCAAGAAACTAACAACCAGCTGTCTAGCGCCAATCCATTCAAACAAGAGTGTATTGCCCGTCAAAGATTCAATCCGTTTTTCAATCGGCGAGGTGGCAAAATGAGGCACAACACTATCCGCGTACTGCAAATTGAGTGCCAGTGAACCGCATAAATGATCTGTGGTTTTTTGTTTTTCTACTACAAAGGCATCGGCTGCTAATTCAAATTCAGTTTGTAGCTGTCGGGCTAAGTATTCAACGGCGGGAATAAAGAACAAGAGCGAGCTTATGAGTCGGGATAACAATAACCACAGAACATGACGGCTGCGCAGGTGGTACAACTCATGAAGCACCACCGCTTCTAACTGTTCTCTAGACAGTTTTCGAACCAAAGATTGGGAAACAACAATTTTTGGCCTGAATAAGCCTATGGTGTAAGCTGTTAATTTATCTCGATTGACTATGACAATGTGATGGTTGGACAAACTATACTTATTCATTACCCAGATTACATTTTCAGACATATCTTTTATGATCCTTAGTTGATGGAGTCGCCAATGCGAAATTAGGAACCTAACTAATTGCCACAATGCTAAACTGGCACTAATAAAGGCTACAGGCAAAATCAAAGAAGACAAAATGCCGTTGGGATTAACGTGAACATACTCCTGAATGTTTTTGAGTACCTCTCCACAAGTGGTAATAAAGAGCTGAGGATGTAGGCTAATTTTGGTGGCCAGAAGATATGTGCCCAATGAAAGAAAGAGTCCTGAGGCAATAATAAAAACAACTGGTAAACTAATTTTAATTCTCATTTTTTCTGCAATTTTTTAATCAGCTGCTGTCGGGTTTCTTCCGAGATGTCATCGAGACCATCCACAAAAGCAATTAACGCTTCTTCACCAAATTGATTAGTGAAATTACCCATGACTTGATTCATAAGGGAAGATAAAACACTATTTTGCTTGACCCTCGGCTTATATACGTGAGTTTTGCCCTTCAGTTTACGATTGAGCAACCCCTTATCTACTAAGCGGGTCATAATGGTTTGAATAGTGTTGTAGGAAATCTTTCTGTCTTGACTAAGGCACTTAACAATATCTCTGGCCGTGCAGGTTTTCTTTTGCCAAACATACTTCATCACTTCCTGTTCAAGCGGTCCCAAAGAAACATTTTTCATACCTACAAGTGTAGGACTTTACAGTCACTATTTCAATAGACTTGTAGTGAAATATGAGTTAAACACGATTTTGATTATCTATGTTTAATTCCAGCAAGCTTGTATTCAATGCTTTGTTGTTCTGCGTCCCATCTGGCTCCGAGTCATGGATCAGGCGAGAACCTATTTTCCGAATATTTCATTTACATAATCGACGCATTTATTCATTATTGGGAGAACGTTCATCGCGTCATATTTTTTCTTACCCGCGAACCAAAGATGTGGATAATCGGTAACTGGTAAATCTTTCATAATTTTAACTTCTTCTTTCACTATATCGACAGAAGTTGCATCTAAAGTTACATCCTTTGTTAACTCATAAATATTTATATGCATATATGGATTTCTGATGCTTTCATTAAATTTGATCAAATCTGCTTTTTGATCTTTATCAATAATTCCTGCTTTTAAGAGTGCGTGAGCAAGAGGATTTA
>PFDH01000053.1:0-6581 GCA_002772705.1 Candidatus Pacebacteria bacterium CG10_big_fil_rev_8_21_14_0_10_44_11
AAAACTTTTATTTCGCCCAAAATAGCCACCAGATCAACCGAATCTTCCGTGACTGACGGATTAATTCCTTGAGCTGATAATTGGTGAAGATAACTCAATCCTTGACGAGTGCGTTTTAACAATGCAGTTTGCTGAACATTCATGCTTTTGGTTTCTTCAAGTTCTAAGAGGCATCCTTCGATTAGCGTGATCACCGAGGACGTAGCATGATGAAAACTAGCCAATGACGAGATTTGCCCTTGATGTAATTTGAGGATTCTAAGCAGATGAAACAGTTGCCAGAGTATCGATATATCCAGACTCATACACACTTGCTATGTAATTTTTGCGTAGCTGGATCGTATCAGTTAATTGAAATTGGTAAATGAGTAAGATTTACTCAATTTTTGCGTAGCTCCCAGATTTGATAAACTCAGTCAGATCCCAAACCTGTAAACAGGGTCCTTGATATGGCCGGCAGTACTCGGCAAATAGTGCGTTTTCTGGTAACGCAAAGTTCAGTCGATGGGAGTTAACCACCAACCATAACGTATTAAATGCATCCTGATCGTCAATTAATTTTTGAGGCACTGAATTAATTGGCTGCCCAACTCCTTCAATGGCAATATTGAATAGATCTTGATGATGAAAATAAACTAGCAAGCCGTCTGGCAAAGTGCCAAAATAGCCCTCGGTTGCCACTAGAATGCTTGCTGATTTGGCGGCTTGAGTAATGAGGAAGAATGTTTCTTTAATACCATGTCCGGACGACCATTCAGTTAAGTACTGACCTTGATCAGCACTAACAAAGGGAATCTGATTTGGATCTGAAAGAGCTGGGACAATAAATTGACTGGCTTGGTAAATGATAATGATGAGAAGCAACAAACCAGCGGTTTGCTTCCAACGGGTAGCAGAAATTAACAATTTTTCTAAACTCAAGGCTGCTAAAACAGTGAGAAATAAAGCAGCCGGCAAAAAGTAGCGGGGAAACACCACTCTGCCCATCAGCGCAATCGGCCCTGAGTAAGCCAAGAAGCATCCAATTACGATCAGAGCTTTTCTTCGGCTTGAGCGCCACATAACTGCAAGCAAACTCAAGACTACCCCACCAGCAGTCAGGTACTGCCAAAAATAGTTGAGGTAGCTGGGGGTGTTAAAGATGGTTTGCAACCAAATACCACGAAACACATCAGTAACAGAAAACAAGAAATCACTGCTTCTGGCAAAAAGTTGAGGAAAAGCCGGACTAATTAACAGTGTGGCCGAGACAATTAAGCTGACCAACCCCGTCACGACTAGACATTTTATCGCGACCCAGAAGCTGCCTTTAGTGCTTGACCAAAAAAGTAAAACCCCAAAGCTAGGTAAAATTAACACAGCGGGAATTTTTGTGAGAATTGCTGCCCCTAAAAACAGACCACTCCCAACTGCCCAAACTAGTTGGCGCGATTCAAGCGCATGAATTAGAGCCGCTAATGAGCAGGTAATCCACAACGTCATCCAACCATCCATCAAAGCGATGCGATGGTGGAAGAACCAGAATGGCAAGATAGTAAATAAGAAAGCAACCAATAACTGAGCCAGCCGGCCACCTTTGACTTCTCTAACCAACCAAACCCCGGCTAAGACTTGAAAAAATCCACCAACCACCGATAAAAACCGGGCTGCATAAAGCGGATCACTAAACAGAGGCAAACTTATCACTAACTGCCAAATATAAAGTGGAGTTTTACCATCATTAAGAGCAAAAAATAAATATCTGAGTGGTTCATCTTGGATTAATTGTGCCCACCTGATATAAATCGCTTCATCAGCAAATATCGGTAAATTAGCTAACGCCCAGAGATGACTAACAAAGTAAAACAGACTAATTAAAATCCAGAAAAGAATGCTAAAAACCAGACGGTGTGAGTTCACTTTGTCATTATACAGTGTTCGCCAGCACTTGTTTTAAGGAATGGAGTAACTTGATTCTGGCGATCAAGAGTAGCAACCCAACTGGCACCAGCCAAGTAATGACTTGCTGCCAAACCACTACCTTGCCTTCAAACCCACCCGCGTGCAACCAAGGAAAATAGCGCAACAACGAACTAACAGAGAAGCTAAGTAACACTAACCGCCACCAAGCTTGTTTAACCAAAGGCAAAAATGACAAACTCCAAAGCAAATACCAGGGCTGAAATAATTGTGATCGGCTGGTGAGTAATGGTAGAAACATCAATAAAGAACAGATTAGCGGCAGTTGCCGCTGCCAAATAGATTCAACTAACCGAATGATCAAACTAGTGACTTTTGATTGCATTGGTACGCGCAGCCATTTTCTGAGCAGCGAACCAAGTACTAGTCGCTCAGCAACTAACCAGAAGATAATTAGGAGCAGTAAAAGGGTGGCAAATTTAATCAAAATGGAAAAGGCAAACAGCAACAATATGGTAGTGTACGTGAGCCACTGACCCTGAGCCGTTCTTTTGACTTTTAGCGCCAATAACAGAGCAAACATAGCCGGCACCATCATCCACAGATCGTTGTGCATACTACTGACTACTTCGATGAGGACAAGGGGATTGAGAAAGAGGATGGCCGCATTAAGAAAACTCAAGGGCTGATTGTAGAGCTGCTGATGAAGTTTATTCAGCACTAAAAACAGCAACAACAGACTACCAATTGCCATCAATCTGAAAGATAGCCAAGTTAAAACAAATTTACCAAAGCCAAAAAAGAATGGAACCAAAGATACTGCCGTCCAGCCATACCCATAAGGCGCAGGGGTATGGGTGTTGTGCATAAAGCGGGTCCAGTCGTCTGCTGGATGCGCTAAGGCAGTCACTTGGTGAGGATTTTGGTGATATACCGCTATTAATTTGGCGTTAAAGATATAGTTAAAAACATCATGAGAAAGAGCATTATAAGAAAGACAAAGCACTGATACAACCAACAGAAAACCCACCAGCTGAGACCGCGTGACTGGAAATTGTGCTTGATTAGACCGGTTAATCTGCAACAACAATAATCCATAGACAATCACTGCCCCTATCATCAATCCTAGATAACTAACTGACAAGGCTAGATGATTTAAAAAGAAAATTTGCCACATCCAAGTCTGGAACTGCCAATATGGCGCCCAACTAGAAAGAACTAAATTGGGGTCAGTTAAGGCGTAAGAAAAGACAGAAAATAAAAACAAAACTATCAGATAAAAACCAAACGTTATCTTCAATGAGCGATTAAACATGTGTGATTGACATCATTTCTGAGTATTTACCAGTTAAAGCTGCCAATCTAATTTTTATAATATCCCTAAACATTCTGAGCGAATCCTTAAGCGGACTAACGCGGTTAGTCTCTCGATGTCGCCAATGAATTGGCACTTCACTAATTTTAAAACCATTTTTTTTGGCCAAAAATAACAGCTCCACGTCAAAAGCACCAGTGTAGGCATCTTTTCTTCTGCCTTCACTGCCATAAACAACTAACTGCTCAAATAGCCGTGTGGCTAAATCTGAAAAAAGCTTAAAACCACACTGGGTATCATGGATACCAGAGATCGCGAAAAGCTGGACAAATAAATTAAACCCCTTGCCCATTAAGTGTCGATATAAGGGTTCTTTGCCTCGTTTTGCTCCCGCAATTTCTCTGGAACCAATTACCACTTGGTAACCCTGCTTCGTTTTATCTAATAGTTTCTCTACCTCAGCCAAGGGAGTTGATTGGTCAAAATCAGTAAATAACCGCCATTGACCAGTAGCCGCCAACATCCCCGCCTTAACGGTTGGCGCTTTTCCGGCGTGCTCATTTTTGAGCACCCGCACGTTGGGATATTTGGCTGTGTACACTATTAATCTTTCAACTGTCGTATCAGTCGAGCCATCGTCACTAAAAATCACTTCCCAGCTGTAATCTTGTTTTGATAAGTACTCAAAGACTTGATCCAAAGCTCCTTTATCAATGTTAGCTTGTTCATTATATGAAGGAATAACAACTGATAGGTACACTGACATGCTGTCTATCATATCATTTGGACTACGGCTGACCTGCTTTTGATAAAACTGTCACACTGATTCCTTGAGGCAAACGATACACCTCAACTGGAGTTTTGTTCGCAAACATCACAATTTCATAGATTGGTAAATCTTGGGGTGTATCAGTTTTTTGCTCTTCATTAATAATAAAAAGCTTATCAGCTTGATTATTATGTTCGGGGTCAACTGGTCGTTTAGATTGGTCTGTACTTAAAAAGTAGCGATAATTCATGCCATATAGGTCTTTAGATTCAGATAACAAAACGATTGCGTAGGGTTCATTTGGGGTAACTCTTTGGTGAATAGAACTAGCGGTTAAACGTAACTCAGATTGAGAGGGTCCACTGGATTTAAAAACAAGGTGCTGAAGGTTGGCATAGCCGTACCAGCCCAAGATAGTGGCAACAATCAACCAACCAATTTTTGGTAAAGAAAAGAGTTTGTCGAGACAGAAACCTAAAAATAAAAAAACCACTGGAAATAAATAAGCAATGTAGTGGTCATAGACATCGTGTTGGTAAAAACTTAAACCTAGGATACCAATGGTCAGATAGACGCCAATCACAAGTGGTCCCCTTGGCAATTTTTTCTTTTTAAAACTGAGACGGAACTGCCAAAGAAAAATGACCAACAAAATTACGATAATAAATGGTGAAAAACCTTTGGACTCAACCACTGAACTGTCAAGAATAATATATTTCGTTCTTTGAACAATGTTTAAGGCATCCACTTTAATCGTCTTGATAAGGGTGGTATCGTTTCTGATAAAACTTTCTTCCTTAAATATAATTTTCCCCAGAGCATGAGCGTTCAACCAGTTGTGTTTCATATCAAACAAAAAGAGTGGTGTTAACATCAACAACCAAATTCCCAGACCAATGATGGTGGCTTTAATTAAAACTTTGTGCCGTGCGGGATCCTTTTTTAAGCTAAGTAGCTGCCAGAACCAAATCACTCCCGCCGCGGCCGCGGCTAATAATGTGACGTAATGCAGTTGAAGTAAAATGCCAAAACAAACTGCAACTACAGACCAATAGCGAGGATCTTTTTTCCAGGCTTGATAGGTGGCAACCACCATTGCCAGAGAAAAGAATGGCACAATATTTGGATTCCAACTAAAACGAGAAAGGGCAATAGACATGGTCGAAAAAGCCATTAAGCCAGCCGCAATCAATCCGCCTCGCTCACCAACAAGCATTCGACCCCAAAAGTACAGCAAAAAAATCGTGGCAATATTAACCAGCGCCACCGCGTAAACAGGCCCCAGCGGACTCGGGTAGGTTAACCAGAGGAACGGCAACATAAAGTAATAATAGAAAGGTCCAAGATACATGTTGCCAATACTGGTGACTGGACCAACAAAAACTAAGTCAGCATCAGTAAAAATTCTAGAAACTACCAAAGCATCTCTGCCTTGATCGCCCATAAAATGCACCGTTTGAGGAAGTTCCCAAAGTCTAAAGTAACTCGCAACCACCACAATGCAAAATAGCAGCAAACTGCGCAGTGGATGTTGCTTGATCGCTTTGAGCAGTGACTTCATATCTCGTCAAGCCTTTGAGGATACTGGAGCTTTGGCAGGCGCCTTCCAAATAAATTTAGTGTACGCAAAGAAGTTCCAAACCATCCCGATCAAAATACCAACCACGGCATAGACCATCCCTGTATCGATTGATTTATTGATCACTGGCAATACAAACAGAGGGAAAATGCCAATAAAATACTCGCCAACGGCAGCAATGACTTGCTGAATCACAATCGAACCAGCCGAAGCCAAATTAAACTGCAAAAACTTGATCGGCGCTTGCTTCAGCTTGATAATATGATCAGAAAAAGTCCAGATGTTATTCAGAATAAAGTTGGACAAAACGGCACATTCAATGGCTAGAAAAAATGCTAGTTGAAAAGGCAACAACAGCCGCCACAATTCTAGTGTGATTAATTGCACTAAAGCGCCGGTACCACCAACCACGGCAAACTTAAACACTTTCATTTGCAAAATATCTTTAATTCTCGTTTTAAAAATAAATTCCAAAGTGTTTTTGATGTACTCCGGACCAATTTTAGACACCCCAACTTCTCGATCCTTAAAATGATAGGCAATCGTCGGATCAATCTTAAAACCTAGCTTCCAGGCGTAGTACAAAAAGCCAATTTGAAAAGTATAACCAAAAAATCGTTCTGACTGGAGCAAGGGAGCGACCGCTTGGTAAACCTCTTTAGTCAGAGCTCTGTAGCCCGATGTCCAATCCTTAATCTTAAAATTTGTAAAGACCATCATAATGGTCCAGTTACCAACCACGCTCAAAAATTTCCGATCCAAACCCCACTCCGGTGGCATACTGCCACCCTTGATATAACGTGAGCCCAAGACTAAGTCATTGCCTTGCTCGATACTCTTCAAAAATAGCGGGATTTTCTCCGGATCATGGCTCAGGTCGGCATCAAACTCAAACACCACATCGGCTCCAAGTTTAGAAAAAGCGTACTCCATACCCTTAAGGTAGGCACTGCCCAAACCGGTTTTTCTCTTATTGATCAGCAAGTAAACGCCAGATTTATTTCTTGAAATATTTGAAA
>PFDH01000053.1:6612-6765 GCA_002772705.1 Candidatus Pacebacteria bacterium CG10_big_fil_rev_8_21_14_0_10_44_11
ATCAACCACCAAAATCCCCATTTTCCAGTGCTCTATTTTTTGAAAGACCGCTAAAACCGCGTTAATCGTTTTTTCGATTGAACCAACCTCATTATGGGTGGGAATGATCACAATCGCTCGTTTCATGCGGTCTGCTTGCTTTCTAGCTCCAGC
>PFDH01000053.1:6795-19115 GCA_002772705.1 Candidatus Pacebacteria bacterium CG10_big_fil_rev_8_21_14_0_10_44_11
TCAAACGTTGTTTTTGGCTGCCAACCCAGTTTTTCTTTGGCTTTTGTTGAGTCACCGATGAGCAAATCAACCTCGGCTGGGCGATCATACTTTGGATTGTGCTGATAGACTGCTTCCCAGTTATCAATACCGGCAATTTGACAAGCCAGCTGCAAAAATTCTTTAACTGAATGGGTAACACCGGTAGCAATCACAAAATCTTCTGGTTTGTCTTGTTGTAGCATCAGCCACATCGCCTCCACATAGTCTTTGGCATAACCCCAATCCCGTTTGGATTCCAAGTTACCCAGCTCAATTGTTTGTTGCTTATCCAACTTGACTCTGGCCACCCCATTAGCTATTTTTCTGGTCACAAACTCTAGACCTCTGCGGGGTGACTCATGATTAAATAAAATGCCAGACACGGCAAACATATTAAAGGATTCGCGATAGTTAACGGTGATCCAGTGACCATAGATCTTGGCTACACCATAGGGCGAGCGGGGATAAAAGGCAGTGGATTCTTTTTGTGGAACTTCGGTCACTTTGCCAAACATTTCGCTCGAGCTAGCCTGATAAAATTTAGCTTGAGGGGCGGCCAGTCGAACGGCCTCAAGAACCCTGACCACACCCAAAGCGGTAAACTCGCCAGTTAAAACAGGCTGCTCCCAACTGGTCTGAACAAACGACTGCGCCGCCAAGTTATAAACTTCGTCTGGTTGAATGTCTTTGATCGCAAACGTAATCGAGTGCTGGTCAATTAAGTCGCCAGAAATTAACTCCAAATTGGGATTATGAATTAAATGATCAATCCGGGCAAAGTTTTGGGTGCTGGTTCGGCGAGTTAAGCCATAAACTTTATAGCCTTTATTCAACAAAAGTTCTGCCAAATAAGAGCCGTCTTGGCCTGTAATACCGGTAATTAAAACTTTCTTCATTGTGCTCTCCAATACTCTAGTACTCGTTGTAAACTGGACAGAAGGGAAATGGTTGGCTGCCACCCAAGTTGTCGAACCCTCTCATTATTGGCAATTACCACCGGAATATCAAGTGGACGAAGCTTGGACTGATCAACTTCAACTTGAATTGACACGGTTGAGAGACTGCAAAGCAGCTCAACTACCTCTTTCATCGTTTTACCTTGCCCACTGCCAATGTTGTAGACCTCGCCCGAAATGCCGGTTGCCACTAATAATTGATAAGCCTTAACCATGTCTTTAACGTCAGTAAAATCCCGGATGGCATCTAGATTACCAACTTTGAGTGTTGGCTGGTGTCCCCGCTCAATTGCTACAATTTGCTTGGCAAATGAGGGAATCGCAAAATCTGCTGTTTGGCGTTCACCAATGTGGTTAAATGGTCTGACTCTAACAATGTCCAGCTGCCAACTTTGCGCATAGGCGTAGCCCAACATTTCTTGAGCCAACTTAGAAACACCATACGGATTAACCGGCCGGAAAGGATGATCTTCTTTGATTGGCAGCTCATCGGGTTGACTGATGCCATAGCTCTCAGCCGAACCAATCAACAACAGTCGGGCTTGGTGAACCTGATTTTGAATTGCCTCCAGCAAATTGAGCTGTAAACTGATGTTGTTAAGCACCGCTTGTCGACTTTTTTCAAAACTGTTCCCCACCGAGGCAAAGGCCGCTAGATGATAAATAAATTTTGGCTGTATTAGAGCAAGCAACTGATTAGTAGCTTGGATGCTAGTTAAATCAATTTTATGAAAATTTTGAGCTGGTAACCGATGGGCTAAATAGTCAGGAACATCAGAGTAGTAGGTTGTATGCAGTAATTCAGGGTTAACAAGCTGTTGATTTAGCAAATACTCAATTAAGTGAGAACCAGCAAAACCAGTGCCACCAGTAATCAATGTAGAACCAGAATTAAGATCGTTCATAGCGGTGCCTGACCTACTGCCGCATATTTGTATCCCAAATTTGTCAATGTCGATTGGTTTAGTTGATTTCTGGTGTCAAAAATCCACTGAGTCTTGGCTGCCCGAACCTGAGAAAAATCAAAACTAATGATTTGCGGCCATTCAATTAAGGCAAAAATAACATCAGCTTGGTCGCAAGCAGCGACCAAACTGTCCAAGCAGCGCAACGACTCAGATTGAGGCAACACTTTTTGAGCACTTTCTAGTGCCTGTGGATCATATGCCCTGACGGTTGCCCCTTGCTCTAAGAGAGTAGGGATCACTTTCAAACTCGGAGCTTCGCGCATATCATCAGTGTTTGGTTTAAACGATAAGCCAAGCACCGCCACCTGTTTGCCTTGCCAGCCCCCAACCAGTTGCGCATACTTCTTCATCATCTGGCCAATTCGCTGATCGTTTAATTGAGCAATTTTATTGAACAAATTTTCACCCTGCCCAACTTGACGGGAATAATAGGCTAATTCTTTCACGTCCTTTGGAAAGCAAGAACCACCATAACCCAAACCTGGATACCAGTAGTGCTGACCAATCCGTTGGTCTTTACCAATCACCGCAATCACTTCTTGAACATTGGCTTGATTGCTCTCGCACAGATCAGCAATCTGATTAATAAAAGTAATTCTGGTGGCTAAATAGGCGTTAGCCGCGTACTTGGCCATTTGAGCTGACTCAGGTGAAACTTCCAGAATTGGCGCCTTAAATGGTTGATGGAGCCTTCTGAGTATCTCGAAAGTTTTGGGGGTTGTTGCACCGATCACTATTCTATCCGGATGTAGAGTGTCCTCAACCGCAGCACCCTCCTTCAAAAATTCGGGTAATGACGCGGTAAAGAAGTTGTGTTTACCAGCTTTCATCATAATTGCTTCAAGCTGTGACAAAGTGCCGGGTGGCACAGTTGATTTTAAGGCTACTACCGCTCCATCTTTAAGAAAAGGCGTCAGCAATTCAGTTGCCGCAAGTACGTACTTCAGATCAGCGCCGCCTGCCGTGGTTGAAGGTGTACCAACGGCGATCATAATCACCTCAGCAGCAGCAATCGCAGTCTGGTAATCTGTTGTAAAAGTTAAGTTTCCTGCCGCTTGCTGAACAGTCAATAATTCCTCTAATCCAGGCTCAAAAAAGGGGACTTTACTTTGTTTTAATTTGGCGATTTTTTCGTGATCGACATCCAGACCAATCACCTGATTACCAAAGGAAGAAAGAACTGCCGCTGTGACCACCCCAACAAAACCAGTGCCAATGACCGTCACTCTCATGCGTCCTTTCTAGCTTTCAACAATTGAGTTAGTGTATCACTCAAGTGCAGCCTTTTGTACCAACTCCTCAGCCGCATACCACCGATAATTGGTCGTGATCCAATCAATCAAGGTTTGAGTATCAGTGTAGCGTGAGTGACTGCCTAAGACAACAAAAAGTAAAGAATGCCCCTCTGTCTCAACTAGGGTAACTAAGACTTCACCCGCTTCTTCTGTGGTACCAGTTTTTACCCCATGAATTCGAGGATCGATTGCTAATAATTGGTTAGTGGTATTAACAATAAAATGTCGTTTGTCGGTGATATCTGCCAAGATAAGTTGCGAAGTACCAACCGTTTTTCTGACAAAAGAATCTTTCAGGGTTTCTCTAGTAAGAATACTGAGGTCTCTGGCCGTTGAGTAGTGATCCGGGGAATCGTACCCATTGGGGTTGCTAAAATGGGTATCCTTTAGACCGAGTTGTTTAGCGGTTAGATTCATTTTGGCCACAAATGCTTCTTCTCCGGCTGGATCAGCCCTGGCAATGGTAATCGCCGCATCATTGGCTGATTGAATCAAAGCCGCTTCTAGCAAAGTTTCGATTGAATACTGCTCACCATTACGTAGTCCAACTTTACTGCCCTCAACTGGATCAGCTAATTGTACCGTCAAGACCGAACCGGGTTGAAAAACTTTTCGAGCTACCAACGCCATCATTAATTTGGTCGTCGAAGCTGGTGCGTAGTAAGTATTAGCATTTTTACTGTACAAAACCGCACCGGAGACTTCATCAGTGACATAGGCTGCGGTAGCGTTGAGCACTGGTTCTATTAAAGGTGATTTTTTGACCGGAACTTGAGCCATTGGCACTTGAGCAATCTCAGTAGAGATTGGTTGAATGGCTTGAATTGAACTGGCCGGTTCGACAGATCGATACATTACAATCAATGCAACGATAAAAAAACCTGCCAGGAGTTGTCTTTTGGCTAACTTCACCACTCTCATTGTATCAGGATCTACTTAATCCCTGCAGTTTGATTTATCTGATTACTCAGTCAGAGCCAGATGTAGCTCTGCTAGCAGTTTATCCGTAATTTCTGATGGCGCCTTCATCACCGCGGTTTTTCCGCTCGAGCTCATTGGAAAAGCAATCGTTTCTTTGAGGGATGTTTCACCTGCCAAGACCATAATATAGCGATCAATGCCAAGAGCAATGCCGCCATGCGGTGGTGTACCTAACTCAAAGGCTTCTAACAGATGACCAATCCCTTCTTGAATTTGCGCCTCAGAATAACCCATGACCTTAAAAGTTGCTTGCAACAGTTCTGGCGTATGAGCTCTGATCCCACCCCCACCGGCTTCGTAGCCATTACAGACCAAATCATACTGGTCAGTCAAGATTTCACCAATGTGTTTTCCTTGTAGCAACCAGTCTTGGTGCTCTTGTTTGGCAGCGCTGAATGGGTTGTGAGTAAATGTCCAGCCGCTTTTACCGTCTTCTACCTCGGCTCGATCAGATCGATCAACTTTTTTGAACAGTGGAAAATCAATCACCCAGGCAAAAGCCAACGTCCCGTCTTTTTTCTCGGCGTCAGATCTTAGATCAAATTTATCAGCACCAAATTTTTTGATCGCTTCGGCATACGTATAAATTGGAAACTGCTCTTTCTGTAACTTGCCACCGACAACCTTGACTGAAGATTTGACAACAGCTTCTACCGTCGCCATCACCTGGTCACGGGTAACAAAGCTCATTTCCAGGTCAAGCTGAGTGAACTCAAAACCACGGTCGGCTCTCAGGTCTTCGTCTCTGATGCAGCGTGCAAACTGAAAATAGCGCTCAATTCCTGCTGTCATTAACAGTTGTTTGTACTGCTGAGGGCTTTGGGGCAAGGCATAAAATTTGCCAGGTTGCAGTCGAGACGGAACAATAAAGTCGCGCGCGCCTTCTTTGGTAGATTTGGTCAACATTGGGGTTTCAACTTCTATAAAATAATGTTTGTCTAAGGCCTCACGCATGGCTTTAATAAATTGATAGCGTAGTTTAATAATTTTTTGCATTCGCTCCCGTCGCAGATCCAGGTAGCGATAGCGCAAACGCAGGTCTTCTGAAATGTCTTTGCCTTCACCATCAATTGGGATTGGTAGCTCTTTGGCTTTGTTTAAGACTTGATACTCTTTAACTTCAACTTCAATTGTGCCAGTGGGTAACTCCAGATTACTCATGTTGGCAGGGCGCTCTTTAACCTGGCCATTGACACTAATCACCGATTCAACGGAGAGCTCTCCCATCTTTTGAAAGCCTACTATTTGAACTTTGCCGGTTCGATCCCTCAAGTCAATAAACGTAAGTTTGCCATGATCGCGTTTAGTCTCAACCCAGCCCTTTAAAGTCACCTGTTGGCCAATCAACTTAGGTGTTGAACTAATCATTGTCCTCTCAGCTGTTGTCATAGATACTCCTTTGCTGGTTTGCTACAAAAAAAGGCACCACTCCTTTTTGACGAAAGGATGCCTTGTGGGATGGTGCCACCTCTCATGGAGAACTAACCGCCCCCCACTCTTGCTAGCGATCACGGGCAAACCCGGATTGGTTGCAACCCCAATCACCTGCTGTTTAGATCAGCTGCCTGGCGTTACCCAGACTCAAGGTTTTCTGACTAGAGCTATTTTACTATGTCTTGAGATATTTTGGCGGGGCAAAGTTGAATCTAGACCAAGCTGATATAATCCTTGTGGTAAAAACCTTAAAATCACCAATGTTTGCCAAAGTCCTTGAGCTGATTAGGCTGAATTAGCAACGGGGATGTTGACGCCGAGGATCCTGATTGTTCAGCAAAAGATCGTTATGTCTATTTGGTCTTACCTCAACCTCAAATACCGATTGAAATCTGGGCGACTGCCATGCTTTCCAGTCGTGAATTATGTGAAAAAGTGATGCTAGCCGCTTTATTGGATTGTGTGTTTTATAAAGACGAACAAGGACATATTCGTTCTAGTTTACGACATACTCCCAATCCTAAAATTCCTTCACAGTTTTACCAGATCTCCGACTTAGAAGCCTTTTACTCCAACCGCACTCGATTATTCAACTTTTATCCTCCACCAAATCCCGAACAATCAATTGTAGTTGCTGCTTCCCGTTAAAGTGATTAACTTCTACCATTGCGGCCAGCTTGATTTTTAATCCTATGGACAGTCGTTCTTTTAAGTTACCATTTTTCCAGTACAACGCTGTTATTGGTTCAGAGCCGCCAATATCTAACCATAATTTTAGATGTTTTTGATCTTGACCCAAAGTTTTTAACGAGATAATCTTGGCACCGGTAATCGCAAAAACAGGCTTTGGATTGGCCATCCCAAATGGTTCAAATTGTGCTTGAGTTTTAACCAACTCAAGAGAAATTAAAGTTGAATCCAAGCGACATTCCAACTCAATCTCTGGTAGTAACAACTGTTTTTTAATTGTTTGTTTGGCAACGGTAAAGAGTTTGGTCTTAACTACCTCTAACTTCTCCAGTGTCAGGCCAAAGCCGGCCGCCATTGGGTGTCCACCAACCTCAAGCAAATCTGCCTGAACGGTGCGCAATAACTCAACAATATTAACCCCAGCCACTGACCGAGCTGAACCTTTGATAGTTGTTTTATTAATGGCCATCACGATGACTGGCTTTGAGTATTTTTCCATCAACCGACCAGCAATTAAGCCAATCACTCCTTGATGAAACTCAGCCGAGGCAATAATCAGTACCGATTCTGTTGTCTGTTCAACTGCTTGCTTCAAAGCCAACTGATATTGGTCAGCCGTCAGTGTCTGACGACTAGCATTTGTCTCAGTCAGGGTTCTGGCCAATTTTCTAGCCGTTTCCCAATTTTTGGTACAGAGCAAACGCAAGGCATCCAGACCGTGAGCTAATCTGCCCATCGCATTAATTCTAGGTGCTAAACTGTAGCCAACTCTGTCACTATCTAACAACAATAAATCAATTTCACCCAGATCTGCCAAGGCCTTAAGACCAACTTTATTAGTTTTTTGCAAAGCCTTAAGACCATGAAAGACAACTGACCGATTGGCTCCTACTAAAGGCACTTGGTCGGCAATCGTTGCTAAAGCGGCCAAATCCAGGTAGTTTTGCGCAGCTGAAGCGTTAATTTCACGAGCCAAGATCCAACTCACACCGCTGCCGCTGAGTTGAGTGGTATGGATTGTGGCAAAGCTCTTTGGCAGCTTGGCTTTGCCATTCTTTACCGTTTCCAGTTGATGATGATCGGTCAAAATGACAGCGATGCCTTGATCTGAAGCGTATTTAATTGCTTGGTGAGCCACAATCCCATTATCAACAGTAACTAATACTTTCGGTTTGCCAGCCTCGATTATTTCATCAATTGCTTTCTGAGTAATGCCATACCCATGAACTTGCCGTTTGGGAATAAAAGGTACGGCCACCAGACCGGTTTCTTTAAGTACATTCCATAAAATAGCGGTGGCGCAGATGCCATCGGCATCATAGTCACCAAAAATCACCACTTTTTCTTGTCGTTTTACAGCGGCTTGGATTCGTTTAACCGCCTTTTTTATGGCAGCTGCCTCAATCCCAATGGCTTTTAACTCAAGTGTTTGGGGTAGCGGTGGGGAAAAGAAACTTTTTTCATCAACAACCTGTCTGTTTTTGAGCAAGATGGCTTTTAAGTCTTGTTGATTTTTAGGAACTGAACTAGAAAGATACTGCCAGTGCATACTCACAGACTATAGCAACCAGAAGATGATTCGACAACTGACCGATTAGCCATATAATAGTAACCATGCCATTAAAGATCCCCATTGAGCCACTGTTTATTGTCTGGAAACTCAAGCAGGTTGGTTTTGATGGGTTTATTGTTGGTGGTGCAGTGAGGGATTTGTTAATTAAGCAAACTGATCCAAACCAACCGGCTGTCACTGATTACGATCTGACCACGAACGCCAAGCCAGAAGAAATTATGGCAGTTTTTCCTGAAGCCTTTTACGAAAACCAGTTTGGAACAGTCAGTCTGACCAGAGAGCATCTGAGAGAACAAGCTAACCTGCCAACTGCTTTTGTTGATGCCTTGTCTGCTCAACAATCTACAATTGATGTGAGTGCCGCTACCAAGCTCCATTCTTCTTTATCCATCAATGAAACAGCCAAAAGCTCAACTCCCAATTATCCTCCGTACGAAATTACCACCTACCGATCTGATGGCGCTTACGCCGATCATCGCCGACCAGCATCTGTGACGTGGGGCGCTAGTTTAAAAGAAGATTTAGATCGCCGAGATTTTACCATCAACGCCATGGCAATTGAGCTGGCAGACGCCACCTTAGCAGCCGTATTTACCAGTCAGCCTGTCCCTGAGACCATCAGTTTATTAGCACCTGACTATAAACTTATTGATCCTCATCAAGGTCAAGCCGACTTAGCCGCCCGGTTAATCAGAACGGTTGGCAACCCAAGCCAACGATTTTCTGAGGACGCCTTAAGAATGCTTCGGGCGATTCGATTTTCGGTTCAGCTTGGATGTTCAATCGAGCCGCAAACCGTAGCGGCAATTGCCGATTTGTCAGACTTGCTTGGCCACATCAGTGGCGAACGGATTAGAGATGAATTATTAAAAATGCTGGTCAGCCACCAACCCAAGTTAGCGATTGAACAGCTTGATCAGACCGGCTTGCTTCGGTTTGTTTTACCCGAATTATTGTTTACAAAAGGGGTTGAGCAAAGCGGTCACCATACCACTGACGTCTGGACTCACTCATTAGACGCTCTAGAATCCTCTCCGTCACATGATCCCATTGTTCAATTGGCAATTTTGCTTCACGACATTGCTAAGCCGCAAACCTTTAACAAAACGGCTGAAGGCTCGATCACTTTTTACAATCATGAACTTGTTGGGTCGCGACTGGCAAGAGACATTGGTTTTCGCTTAAAACTGCCAAAAAAAGATGTTGAACGACTTTTTATCTTGGTTCGCCATCACATGTTTCACTATCAGCCAGAGCATACTGATGCCGCGATCAGACGGTTTATGCGTAAAGTCGGGCTGGAAAACTTGAATGACATCTTGGATCTGAGAGAAGCTGACCGGCTAGGCAGCGGCGCTCGCAAAACCAGTTGGCGCTTAGAAGAGATGAAGGAGCGGATGACGCAGCAGCTGCACCAACCGTTTGATCTTTCTAATCTTGCCATCAATGGCACTGACCTGATCAAAGAGCTTGTGATTCAACCAGGGCCAATAATTGGCAAAATCTTACAGCAACTGCTTGAAGAAGTCCTTGAAAATCCTGAACTGAATACAAAAGAAAAGCTGCTGACTAGATCACGAACACTGATCACCAAGTCTTAGTTACGTTTTTGTCTCCATTTGGAGGGTAACTTATCCCAAAGCAGTAACAACGGCACCGCCACAAAGGGTGAGGAATAGGTACCTGAAATTAGCCCAACCAATAAGGCAATCGAAAACCATCTGATGGTTGAGCCGCCGAGCAAGGAGAGGGTAAAGAGCATGATGATGGTTGTCAGGGAATTATTGAGAGATCGACTGAGGGTCTCAGTCACACCCGTATTTAAAATTTGCTTAAAGTCGGTTCTGGGGTTTTTTACTTTCAGTTCTCTGATCCGATCAAAAACCACAATCGTGTCGTGCACAGAAAAGGACAGCGTAGTTAGTAAGGCAGTCACAAACAGGATGTCAACCTCTACACCCATAAAATGGCCGAGTAAACTGAAAACACCAATTAGCACCAAGGTATCATGGAACATCGCTAAAATTGCGGCTAGACCATACTTGAGTTCGTTAAACTGGCGCGCCACAAAACCGGTGATGAGGATTGCCACAATCGCTTCGGCAGTTAACGTCTTCATTAACAGTTCTCTGCTGAGCGTTGGCCCGATAGTTTCAAACCTCAGTTCGACTACATCTGTTTGAAAGGTGCCTTGAAGTTTGGCCAGAATTTTATTTTTGGTCTCGTTCTGAACCATTTCGCCTTTCAGAACATAGCGATCAGCTCCCGACAACTGCACCGACTGCAGTTGATAAGTATCCTGAACCGCCTCTTTAAGCTGTTGAGTAGATACCGCCGTCTCAGCTGGAAACTTCACCTCTAGCAAAGAGCCCCCAACAAAGTCAATCGACGGTTTGATACCATACAAAATCAACGAAATAACCCCAGGAATAATCACCAAGGCTGAGATTAGAAGATACAGTTTAGTATATTTTAAAAAATTCATCTTACTCTTTTGGCCGAAACCACTGATCGGATAAAAATAATCTCACCAGGGTTCTAGTCAATACCACGCCGGTAAATAAGCCTAACAGTACACCAATTAGCAAAGTAATACCAAAACCTCGGACAAGGCCGCTGGTGTTGAGGAATGAGAAACTCAGCGGATTAATCAAAACAAGTGCCGTCATGATGGTGGTAAAGTTAGCATCCTTAATACTATTCCACGCCCGACCAAAACCTAACTCCCTGGCAGTAGTAAATGGTTTTCCGAGTCTAATTTCTTCTTTCATTCGTTCAAAGATCAGGATGTTGGCGTCCACTGCCATACCAATTGAGAGCAACAGACCGGCGATTCCAGGCAAAGTTACGGTTACCCCAATCAATTTATAGAGAGCAATGGTGAGCACCGCATAGATCCCCAAAGCCACACTAGCCAACAACCCAGCCTGACCATAATAGAGAATCATAAATAACATCACCATCACCAAGCCAACTAGACCAGCAAAAATGCTCTGTCTGACCGACTCCGCTCCTAAAGTGGGACCAATACTGCGTTGCTCAAGAACCGTGATTGGCACTGGTAAAGCACCAGCGTTAAGCTGAATACTCAGTTGCTTAGCTTCGTCAATACCTGATAAACCGTTGATTACCGCTGCCCCACCATAGATGGGTTCATTAATTTGGGGTGCCATGATGATGCTGCCATCAAGCATAATCGCCAGTAGTTCACCAGTGTGTTCTTCAGTGATCTGACCAAACAGTTGCGTGCCTTCTTCATTAAACTCAATCCCTACCTCTGGTTTACCAGTTTTTTGATCAAACTGAACCGTTGCCCTCTTTAACTGCTTACCGGATAACCCGGTTGAAATAAGAGTGTACGGAGCAGCTGAAGTGGTAGCTGCTAGTGCTTCTGGTTTGTTTAGCAACTCAAAATCAAGTTGGGCGGTCTGACCAACCAGTTGAAGAGCTTCATCTGAGTTGGTGACTCCTGGTAATTCAACAATCAACCGATAGGTGTCGGCATTGGCCGCAGTTTGAACCACCGGCTCGGCAATACCATACAAATCAACCCGCCTGAGAATCACTTGTCTGACAGACTCCAGCGCTGTGGTTCGATCCTCGGCTGGAATAGCCGACATCTCAGCTTCTAGCACAATCTGCATGCCACCTTGAATATCCAGTCCTTGTTTGAAAGAAAAGTCTAGTTGAACTGGTCGGCCTAAAAAACTGAAACTAAGGTTTGGAGAACCAAGCTGAATTGTCCGTTCTGGCAAAAGAAAAGGTATTTTGAGCTGCAGATTTTTTGGCAATGAAATAATCGCTGCACAAACAGTGAGGAGCAGTAAAAAGAAATATCTCCCATACGGTTTCTTCATAAAATGATTCTAGGGCAGTGACTACGAAATTTGTGGTTTGCGTTCGGTAAACTCGTCTTCATCACCAATCACCATCACACGGACTCCATAAAATACATCCATAATGAATGGATCACGGCGTTGTTTTCTGAATTCAAATTCATCTCGAGAAAAAACCGCGTAGTTAATTTCCCGACCAAGCACTTTCTCCTCTTCCTTGACCAAATCAGACAGCTCAGCCAAAACCACATCGCCGACAACCAAAATATCAACTTCTCCCTGAGCGGGCAGCTTATGTCTGACAAACTTGCCGGAAAACATCACAAAATCAATAGTGCCCAACTTTCGGCGAAGTTTTCGCATCGCCAAACCCAAGCCGCTACTTTTAATTACCATCTGTCGGAGTTCTTGAAAAAAAACGTACTTGGAATTGAGCTGATAATATAAACGATTGCCCCGTTGTTCACTTTTAACTAAACCAACCGTCACCATCCGCTCTAGCTCACGCCTAACCGCATTAATTTCTTCTTTAGTTTTACGAGTGATCTCACGGACAAAAAACATTT
>PFDH01000032.1:0-10395 GCA_002772705.1 Candidatus Pacebacteria bacterium CG10_big_fil_rev_8_21_14_0_10_44_11
TTGGTTGAGGGCTGGTATGGTACCAGTCTCATCCCCAAGATTTATCTCGGGGGGTGGGTTTAAGCAAGGAAGTTTTTCTTTCCGAGGAGGAAAATATGAAAACTCTTTTGAGAAGCTTGTTTGTTGTCATGTTCATGAGTTTGATATTCACTACTTACGTACAGGCTCAAGCGCCCTTCGAAGTAGAGGTTTGGGACGAGAACAACGGACAAACGCTGGTCTTCATCGCCGCTGGAAACAGCGGCACGGAACAGATCGAGTCCTGTGGCGTGTTTTACGACGCCACATGGAATCAGGAAGAGGATGGACGCTGGAAAGTGATTTTTGACGTCGTTGGCAACTGTGACTCTGCAACCGTGGTTGGAGATAAGACTTATTCCGACCATGCGGAGAGTTGGTATGTAATTGATGGGTGGATCAGACGAGTAAAAAGCGTTGATGAACCACCTGTTACGATCCAGCCCGAAGTCGAAGTCATTTCCTCAAATGGGGGTGACGACGTCACACTCCTTGGCAAGAACTTGACCGGCAAGGAAGAAGTGGAGTTCTGCGGTGAACACCAGTCTCTAAGCTGGAAGCTGCAGGACGATGGTCGGCTCCTTGCCGAATTCACCATCAAAGAGTGCCCTGCCTTCACCCTCTACTGGACAAACCAGATCTGGGTGATTTCAACCCCAGAGTGGCGTGACGGCGGAGACGGTTGGGTTTACAGAGTCGTGCGGGACATCGAAGATCCGACACCCGACTTACATCTCGAGTTCTTCCTCCCCTTCCTCTCCCGCCCGTAAGGGCGGTGAGCTTCCATCAGTTCACCCTTGAAGACTGGCCCCCGCCTAAAAACGGGGGCCTTTTACCACCTATTTCCAGTTGATCAAAAAAACCTTATCACTTTACAACCTATAATCTTGTGTTTTAAGACATTAATTGCTATAATACAGGTCTTATGAAAGCTCAAAAAGCTTCAAAACAACCTCTGGTGAGTGTGATTTTACCAGTTTACAACGCCAGTCGGTTTCTTGCTCAAGCTATCTCTAGCATTCTCAACCAAACTCACCACAACTGGGAGCTAATTATTATTGATGATTGCTCAACAGATAACTCAACCAAAATTGCTCAAAATTTTGCCAAGCAGAACCCTCGAATAAAACTAATTAAGCAAAAAAAACACCTGGGTGTTGGGGCTGTAGCCAATAAGGCCATGAAACTAGCAAAAGGTGCGTATATTGCCAGAATGGATGCTGATGATATTTCTCTTCCTTCTCGCCTAGCTAAGCAAGTCAGTTTCCTTGAAAAGCATCAAAACCTGATTGGTGTTGGTGGTCAATGTCAGCTAATCGACTCAAGCAATACAGTTATTGGTCACAAAAACTTCCCTACCGATCCAGAAGAAATCAAAGAAATGATGTTCCATTACTACCCAGTTCAGCAACCAACCTTTATGGTTCGGGCTTCCAAACTGCCAAAACATTTTGAGTGGTATGACGAGCAACTACCATCAGCCGAAGAACATGAGCTTTTGTTCAAGCTTCTGCAGTATGGCAAAGTCGCTAACCTCCCAGCTGTAACTTTGCAGTATCGGATGCACGAGAACAATGTTTCAAAACAACATCCAAAAAGAGATTTTTTCAACATTTTTTCAATCAGACTCAAAGCCGTCAAAAAATACGGGTATAGACCGAGTTTTACTGGCATGCTTAAAAATCTTGCCCAATTAATAATCATCGCGCTTTTACCGGAAAGATTGATCTTTCCCCTGCACAATTTTGCCTTAAAATTTAGAGCTCACTAATCAAATGACAAACAAAATTACCAAACTACCATCGCTGTCTATTTTCTTTCCAGCTTATAACGAAGCCGGCAATATTGAGGAGTCCGTGCTCCAAGCCTTAACCATGGCCCAACGAGTTGCTGACCAATATGAAGTGATAGTTGTTAATGATGGTAGTCAAGACGCCACTCTTTCTGTTGCCAGACGACTAGCCCGCCAACACAAAAATGTAAAAGTGGTATCTCAGAAAAACACCGGTTACGGTGGAGCGCTTAAAAAAGGCTTTAACACCAGTCGATACGAGTGGGTATTCTTTACCGATGCCGATCTTCAGTTTGATATCACCGAATTAGCTCACTTTGTCAAAAAAGCTAAACGTTACCAACTAATTCTTGGCTATCGCAAAATTAGAGCAGAGGGCTGGAAGCGTCAAGTTTTTGCCGATCTCCTCAGAATCTGGAACAGAATTTTCCTTGGTTTTCCGTTTCAAATTAAAGACATTGATTGCGCCTTCAAATTAATTCACCGCTCGGTTGTAGAAAAAGTCAGCCCTTTACTCTCAAACGGAGCAATGGTCTCAACAGAGTTACTATTAAAAGCTCATCTTGCCAAAGTTAAGTACTGTCAAATCGGGGTTGCTCACTACCAACGGAGTTCTGGTCAACCATCAGGCAACGAGGTGAAAGTCATTCTGCGAGCTGTTTTGGACACTTTCCACTTGCAAAGTAGATTATTTTCGCACCGAGCCTACCAGAGAATTCAAGCTCAAAAGGCAATGCTTGTTTCAGCTCTTGCTCTATATACTAAGTAAGCTTTGGTCACACAATATTCAAATTAACTCATGAAATTATTTAGTCAATTTCAGCATACATTTCCATACATCTGCTTAATCAGTTTGTGGTTAATTATTGTTCTCACCAACTATATCCCTGGAACCTGGTTAATCGGCTGGGACAATTTACTACCTGAGTTAAACTTTTCGGTTAATGTAGCTCGAACTCTGAGCCCTGTGTGGCAAGAATCACAAGGTTTTGGCCTGTTAGGGGGCATTGCCCACGCTTCTGAAATTACCAGACAATTACTGCTTTGGCTGGCAAGCTTAGTTTTACCAAAAGATACATTGCGATACGCGTGGACCTTTGGCATGCTGTTATTAGGCGCAATTGGTACTTATCATTTGGCACTCTCGGTAATCAAGGCTCAATTTCAGACAAAAGTTGAAGCTACAATCCCAGCACTAACCGCTGCCCTCTACTATCTGCTCAATCCGGCCACAGTGCAAAACTTCTATGTACCACTAGAAGCTTTTTCCTCATTTTATGGTTTTTTGCCTTGGCTGTTGCTCTTGTCGTTTGAATATTTACAGACATTTTCTGTCAAAACGCTGCGAAACTTTTTCTTGTTGTTGATTTTAGCCAGTTCAGCCTTTCATGTTCAAACCATGTTTATTGTTTTTTGTATGGTGCTATCAGTTTTTTTGATCGAATTAGTTGTAAAAAAGAAAAAGGCAGTTGCTCTACCAGTCACGATACTATTAGTCACCCTTTTTTGTGCCACCGCTTTTTGGTTTTTACCAGTCGGCTATTTTGCTGCTTCAGGAGTTGATAACACAATTTTATCCAAACAGAATCAGCTTGCCACCACTGAATCATACCTACTTAATCAGGGCTTTGGTGATTTTACCAATATTGTTTTTCATAAGGGTTATTGGCTTGAATACACCGACATTATAAATAACAAGACTGTGTATTTGATGCAAGCTTTGCGAGACCATTTAGCCCAACCGTTGGTTGCTGTCACTCAAACCCTCTTAGCAATCATGGCGATTACCGGATTGATTCTATCTGCCTCAAAAAAGAAAGCCTTATTTAGATGGTCATTTGTAATTATTACCCTACTAACTTGGGGGATGCTTTCAGCTGGTACTGGAATACTAGGCTTACTCTTCACCGCCATTACCCAAGGATTGCCGTTGTTTTATCAGATGTTTAGGGTCACCTTTACAAAGTGGTCAATCATGTACGGGTTATTGGCCAGTCTTGGTATTGGTTTTTTTGTTTTTTACTTTGGCGAACTGACAAAAAAATACCACCTCAAGTTCAAAACTAGCATCCTGGCCGTGATCATTTTCATCTTATCTACTATCACAGTATGGCCTATTTTTAAGGGACAACTTATATATGATCAGGTCCAGCTGCGCATTCCGGAAGCGTATTTTGAGTTGTTTGACTTTTTCGACCAACAACCAGCAGCTGAGCGAATTATGGTTTTACCCGCTCACTCATTTTGGGATTGGCGTTTTCATTCTTGGGGGTATAGAGGTAGTGGTTTTCTTTGGTATGGCATTAAGCAGCCACTTGTTGACCGCAACTTTGACGTCTGGAGCATGACCAACGAAACTTTTTACGCTCAGCTTTCCCAGGCGCTCAATGACCATGACACTGAATCAATTGCGCAATTAATAAACCAGTACGACATTAACTATATTTTGCTTGACGAGAGTGTCACTATTCCAAACGGTAATCAAAGCATCCTTCAGTATTCGGAAACAGAACAACTGATGAAGGAGTTGCGGTTCAAAGAAGTTTGGCAACATGATTTCTTACATGTCTACCAAGTTTCTGATCAGCAATCTTTTCTTTCAACGCCAAATTCATACTTCTTGGCTGAAGGTGAATCCACGATGACTTCAACAAATCCAATCAGTCAAAACCTCGATGATTACGTTACAACTGTTTCCGATAATCAGCACATGATTTTCCCACTCAGCTGGCTAACTAGAGAACAGATTGATCAATTTACAGTGATTAATGATACATTGCGCTATAAGTATCAGCTTCCAGATAATCAACCATATACACTTAGATTTCCAACCTTAAAATCTGGGCAATCATACAATTTTCCTGTCACAATTACCTATTCACCTCACCAGCTAGAGCTAGATTTTATTCCTCTAGTGCGAATCGAAAATGGAATTGATAATTATGAGTTTCAGTCGCTGGGTAAACAAATAATTCCTTTAGATAACTCATATCAACAAATTTATCTAGAAGTAAATAATCAGATCTTAATTCTTGATCAAAATAAGCCTCGAACCATCTTTTTACATTTAGTCACCAATACTGAAATTCCAATCATTATTGCTGACGCCAAAGCGGCTCAGTTTTCTGAAACAGGTATTGGTCTTACCACCAACCAGGTTGAGAGGGGCTATATCACTCGAAGTGCTTGGAAAGCTCTGCTACAAAGTCAAACGGTAGAGGTTGGCAAAAAGGATCCAAATCTAGAAATAGTTCTGCCAACGGTAGGAACCGAAATTGCCCTTGATAACTCTGTGCCCCAACAATCCCAAGCCTGCGATGTCCTGAAACGAGGAGAAGGCTCAGTTGAAAAAGGCCTGGGTACAATCACTTTTAAGGCTTCAAATCGCGGAGCGATTTGTTATGGCTGGTTACTTGATCAAGTTCCAACTTCTGACTTCCAGTTACTGCAAATCAAGGGCGATAACTCAGTGGGCAGACCGATGAAGGTTTTTATTGAACATTTGGGTAAACACCAAATTGTCCGTGAATTTTTAACACCTGAGGGTGAGTATGAAGCTGTGTATTCTTTGCCAGCCTGGTCTGATGTAGAAATCAGTAGTTATGCCCTTAACATCGAGGCCCGATCACTTGGTGGCGAAAACACTCAAAACAAAGTTTCAAGTATTGTTCAGTATCAAGTGCCTTTGGGCTCAGATTTGTTGTCATCAGTCAGCCTTTACCAAACTGGAAATATACCCTCAAAGATAACCAACGCAGTTGAAATAATTAATCAGCAACAATTTGGTACCTATCAATATTTAGCCACTGTTGAAAGTAGTTCAGATGGGACTTTAGTGTTGAACCAAGCATTCGATCCTGGTTGGATTGCCTTTAGAACATTGGAAAATAATTATTTTCCAACCAACTTACTTAATCATGAAAGTTTCAATGGTTGGGCTAATGCCTGGATAATTCCCCAAGGCAACTGGAAGATAACCATTTTCTACTTACCACAATTACTACATTTTTTAGGCATAATTGTGGGTTTGATTGCCAGTTATTTTCTTATTTTTAAACAATCACTAGTATCTAGACTGCTGGCTGCGTTTTCTAGCTCAGTTTTTTCTTCTAGAATTGACATGAAAATAATCCTGAAAAAAGTGAGAAATCGGTTGCTGGGAAAAGGTTAGCTTCCTACACTTCTTGCAAGGTTGCTAAATATACTCAGACCTAATGAGAGTTCAGTTCATAGTTCGCCAAACCTTTTTACTATTAAGCTGCTTAATTTTATTCTTGACGGTTCGGGAGGCGCGTTTACTTGCCGAAACCACCCCAACCCTGGCTCAGGCAGACCCCTGTGCCAGCCCCACGTCCTCGGCTTCGGCCAGTCCGTCACCAACAGCCACTCCTACGCCAACACCAAGCCCCACACCATTCCCAGAAAATGCCATCCTCTTCACCGAGTTCATGGCCTGTCCGGCCAGTGGCAATGAGTGGCTGGAGCTGTTTAACACCACTCAAAACGATATCCAAGTCACCAACTGGCAAGTCATCGATCAAGCCAACAATAAAAAATTAATCACTGGCGCTCTACCCGCCCAATCTTTTGCCGTCTTTGAGTGGACGGGCAGTCTGCTCAACAACACTGGTGATAGTTTTAAGCTGCAAACCAGCACCAGTCAGGTTATCGGCCAGGCCAGTTACTCTACCTGCGACATCGGTGTTTCATTTGTCTATGAAAATGGGTTGTGGATTGGTGCCCTAGAGAGTGCTGGCGAAGAAACCTCAGTCTCAGAAAATACACTTTTAGAAGCCACCAACTCCGCTCAAACCCAACTCGCATTAACTAACACTGCCAATTCCTCAACTAGTCAGACTCTTGGTGCCCTGACTGAAAACTTTCTCGCTCATCCTAGCCCAACTAACCTTTACCGAACCCCATCCAAACTTACTCTTGCTCAAACTACTCCTATGCCAACTCAGCCCAAACCCAACCCAGACCCACCATCACCCTCCCCACCACCCTTCTTGGCAATTTGGAGTGCTATAATTGGAGGTTTGCTGCAGCTCGCCCCAATCACGATAAGCGCCTATGATCAGTATTTCCGTCCCCCTAGTTAAGCAGTATCTTTGGGCGTATTCTCCACCTTTTTTTTGGGCAGTCTTCATTTTTATTCTTTCAGCCCAGGACGTCTTGCCCAGTTTTGAACTTTCAACTATTGATTTTATCTTCAAGAAACTCTCCCACATATTTGTCTATGCAGTCTTGTATTTCTTGCTCAACCGAGCAGTCAATCAATCTGTTTCACCCGCCACAGCCACCAAGCACTGGTACCTACCTCTGCTGTTAACCGCAGTCTATGCTCTGACGGACGAGTTTCACCAACAGTTTGTACCAGGTAGATATGGTACCTTGCGCGACACTGGTTATGACTTATTAGGTGCGCTCATCGTCTTTATGCGGCAGTACCGATATATCTGAGGCTTGACTTCAAATAATGATAGATTACACTCTCAACTACGCAACCTGCACGTACTAATTAAGCCAGAAAGGTGAGTATGACGAAATCGCAATTGATTACGATCGTTTCAAAAAAAGCCCATTTAACCAAAAAAGCATCAGCTGATGCGATTATTGCACTTTTCGACGAAGTGATCCGCGCCCTGACCAAGGGCGAAAAAGTCGTAATCTCTGGATTTGGTACGTTCTACGTTAGCCCAGTCAAGGATAAACAGGTTGTCCCATTTGGCAACGAAAAGAATCGCCAAACAATCAAGAGTCATCGGGTTGTTAACTTAAAGGTTGGTAAACCGCTCAAAAAAGCCGTTTGGTAAAAAGAAAAGTTGCTCCGTCAAGTTGGTGAGAGCAAGCTATTTCCATTCAAACTCACAGAGCTCTCAAGACTTGACTTCGCAGACTTTTCTTTTGCTAAGGTTAGTAATTTTCCTGGTGCTTTGATAAGATAAGCTGTCATGCCACAACCAGTAATCTCCGTTTCCCACCTTAGCAAGCACTTCAAAGTTCACAAAAAACAACCTGGCCTCTGGGGCTCTGTCCAATCTCTCTGGAATCGGGAGTATCAAGAAGTAAAGGCCGTTGATGACATCAGTTTTGAGATCAATGAAGGGGAAACAATTGGTTTTATTGGCCAAAATGGCGCTGGCAAAACTACCACCCTCAAAGTGCTGTCAGGGCTGCTCTATCCTTCGGCCGGCCAAGTCAGCGTCCTTGGCTTTGATCCCTGGAAACGACAACCCGAATTTCAGAAACAATTTGCCCTAGTAATGGGTCAGAAAAATCAACTCTGGTGGGATCTGCCACCAATCGAGACCTTTGAGCTCAACAAAGCTATTTACGAACTTTCTGACAAAGAATACAAAAGAACCCTCAATACTTTGGTTGAGCTGTTAGACGTTGGCGACGTGCTCAACATTCAAGTCCGCAAGTTGTCGCTCGGCCAGCGGATGAAGTGCGAACTAATCGCCGCCCTCCTCCACACCCCCAAAGTGCTGTTCCTGGATGAGCCAACCATTGGCCTGGATGTGTTGATGCAAAAAGCCCTCCGCGACTTCATCAAGGACTACAATAAAAAATTTAACGCCACCATTATTCTGACCAGTCACTACATGGATGACGTCAAAGAAATCTGTGATCGTGCGCTAGTCATCGATCATGGTCAGAAAATTTTTGACGGTCAGCTCAAGAAGCTAATAGATTCATACGCCAGAAACAAAATTCTCTCGCTCATTTTCACAAAACCGGTGACGCAAAAAAAACTGGCAGAATTTGGCGAGGTCAAGGCGGCTGATCAGTTGAGCGCCACTTTGCTGGTTCCCCGCGCTCAAGCCACCAAGATGGCCTCCAAGTTACTCAGCCAGCTGCCCGTCCAGGATTTAAACATTGAGGAGCCGCCGATTGAAGCGATCATTCGTGAAGTTTTTGAAACCAAAGCTGATCAAACCCATGACTAAATATATTCAGCTACTCAAGCTTTCTTGGCAAAATGGCTTTGTCTACCGCACCAGCCTGTTTATGTGGCGATTCAGACAGTTCTTGTCCTCAGTGATGTCGCTGACTGTCTGGACGGTGATTTATACCTCGCAAAGCTCTGTGCTTGGCTACGACCAAACGCAAATGATTACCTACATTTTTTTATCGGCGTTTTTACAAAGCTGTATTTTGGCCACCGCGCTCAACTCACTTTCAGGTCGGGTTTACTCTGGCGAAATTAGCGCTCAACTAGTCAAGCCAATCTCTCTGTTTGGCTATTTGGCTATCGAGGACGTGGCTGATAAACTACGTAACATTTTTTTCATTCTGATCGAGACTAGCTTGTTGTACCTGATTTTTATTCCCACCATCCCACTGCCGACACTGCTTAATGGTGCACTTTTTGTGCTAGCCGTGCTGATGGGAGCGGTGATGAACTTTATTATCAACCTGCTGTTTGGCGCAATCGGTTTTTGGAGTCCTGACACTTGGGGGCCCAAATTTATGTTTTTCATCATGGTCGAGTTTACCGCCGGCAAACTTTTCCCCTTAGATATCTTGCCGCCAATCCTAGAAAAATTGCTCTACCTAACGCCCTTTCCGTATTTTTCATTTGTGCAGACCCAAATTTTTCTGGGCAGACTTGACAGCGTCCAGATCTTTTGGCAGCTTGCCAGTCTGGCTGGCTGGATTGTAGGTCTGTATCTAGTCACCAGATGGATTTGGCAACGCGGGCTGCGAGATTATGCTGCTGCCGGACAGTAATTGGACATCAATAAATTACTATGCTACACCGTTTTTCCTACTACTTTCACATCTGGCAACGCTGGGGCTTTAACGCTCTGCAAGAAGTTTTTGTGAATCGCGGTACCAACTTGTTATTCTTCTCGGGCAAGTTTATTCGCCTGGCGATGACCTTGCTGGTGCTACTGCTCATCAAGCAAAACATCAAAACCTTTGCTGGCTACACCAATGATCAAATGATTGTTTTTTTCTTGGTCTATCAGTTTGTTGAAAATATTTCCTCAATATTTTATCGAGGCGTCTACAATTTTGGCCGCGATGTCAGAAACGGCCAGTTTGACTTTGACTTGCCCAAACCTATCAATCCACTTTTCCGTGCCTTGATGGGCAATCCTGATATTAACGACATGGTTTTTTTTGTAATCTCGTCTGGAGTTAGTCTCTATATTCTTTCCACCTTACAACTTACCATCACCGCCGCCAGTATTTTAGGGTTCTCCTTATTGTTGATCAACAGCTTTGTGATTGTGACCGCACTGCACATTATTGTGCTTTCGATCGCTATTTTTACCACCGATGTTGAAGGAGTCATTTGGATGTACCGAGACCTGGCAAGACTTGGCCAGTTTCCGATCACCGCCTACTTGGAGTTGATGCGCTTCTCACTCTTTTTTATTGTCCCAATTGGCATGATGATCACCATTCCAGCCCAATTACTGATGAATTTGCCACTTAGTTATAGTGTTTGGGTGAGCGTCTTGATTGGCGGTAGCTTTTTGGGCTTCAGTCTTTGGCTCTGGAACATCGCGCTCAAAAACTACACCAGCGCCAGCTCATAAAAGTCAATAAAATTTCCAATTTTTCTGAAG
>PFDH01000032.1:10405-15997 GCA_002772705.1 Candidatus Pacebacteria bacterium CG10_big_fil_rev_8_21_14_0_10_44_11
AAAGTCAATAAAATTTCCAATTTTTCTGAAGAGTATTTTGAGTTGCAGACAGGTTAACTGAAAATCACCGATAATCAGCAATCATCTTGCGAAAAGTGTCTGCTACCGATGGAAAAAACTGAAATAAAATAGGTGATTTTTTCAAAGAGTGTCTGAGTTGCTGACAGGTAAACTGGAAAAGAGATAAAACTTCGTGGAAGCAACTCAGTCAAGCATGGAGCAGGCGCCATGCGTCTCTGAGAAAATAATCACGTATTTTATCGTTTTGGAGACTGTCGCTTACGTCTAGCTTTACCACCCATGCCAATTTTTCTGGTTTCTTTCATGCGGTCATCTCTGGTCAGCAAGTTTTCAACTTTTAACAATGGTTTAAACTCAACGTTATATTTAACCAAAGCCCTGGAAAGGGCGTGCACCAAAGCCCCTAGCTGGGAATCAATGCCAGATCCAGAAATTTTGGCTACAAACGTAAATTTTTTCTCAGTGCCAGTTAGCTCAAATGGCTTTAAGTATCGTCTTTGAGCTGATGGAATCCCTCTGAAGTATTGACCAACCACTTTTTCATTGACAATCATGTCGCCCGCTGACTCGTAAATACGAACCCGGGCGGTTGCCACTTTTCGGCGGCCAATACCCTCCGTATAAGTGCCGGTTGGATAGGTCAAATCGATAGCTTTAGCTGCTGATGGCGTGACCGCCGTTTTAGCAGTCACTTTTTTGACCACCTTTTGAACTTTTCTTTTTTTCGCAAGTTTGAGTGCCATTGTATCCTTTATTGCTTTAGCTGACTTTGATGAGTGTGTTCTGTTCCAGCGTATACCTTGAGTCGATTCATTCGCACTGGTCTCAACTTATTTTTTGGCAACATGTTGTACACCGCCGCTTCAATCACTTGCTCCGGCGCCTTTTTAAGTAAGTCGCCAAGAGAGATAGTTTTTAAGCCACCAATGTAACCAGAGTGTGAGTAGTACTTTTTGCCCTCAAGTTTTTTTTCATTGACCGAAACTTTAGCCGCGTTGATTACCACCACATAGTCACCAGCTTCAGTGTGAGGGGTGTACGTTGGTTTGCCTTTGCCAATCAGTTTTTGAGCTACCTCAGAGGCAAATCGACCCAAAACTTTATTGTCAGCATCCATTAGATGCCAATCTCGTTTCACGTCTTCTGTGCGCTGCATAAATGTTTTTTGCATAGTTACTTTGACTTCTTTTCAGTTTTTTTTGTGGCAGTCTTTTTTGTCATCACTTTAGTTGCTTTGACCGTTGGTTTGGCGGCTGGTCTCTTGACAACGGTTTTTTTTGCGGCTGGCTTAAACGTCTCAGGAGTCGGATTAGCAAACGTACCAACGCCTGCTGGCATGATCAACCAACTAACCGTTACCATTGCCGTGTTATCGCCCATTCTAATACCTGATTTCTCAATTTTGGTAAAACCAGAAACTCGGTCTGTAAACACTGGCGCGATTCGATCAACCAAGGTGTTCACGATGTCTCGATGACCAAAGTAGCGATGCAAAATCCGGCGGGAAGCTAAATCATTAGTTTTAGCTTGACCAACTAATCGGTCAGCTACTCGTTTGAGCTGTTTACCCTTTGCTTCTGTCGTAGTGACACTGCCATACAAAATCAGTGAGCGAGCCAAGTTTTTAAACAAAGCCACTCGATGTTTGGTATCTCTATTCAGTTTTACGCCACTAACTCGATGTCTCATACTGCTTTCTTTAAATCCAGGTGATTATTCACCCAACTTGACGCCTTTTTTATTGAGAGCCTCTTCAACCACGGACACACTCTTCTCGCCTAGGTTCTTGACCTTGGCAATGGTAGTGCGGGGAGTGCCGACCAAATCACCGACCGTTTTGAAACCACCTTTTCGCAAAGCGTTAGCAATTCGCGTTGGCAAATCAAGTTCTTCAACGGTTAAACGGAGCACTTCTGCTTCCTCAGGACTAAGTGATAGTACTGGCTCCTTTTCTTCCATCACCACCGGGTTCACAATCTGATTAAATTGGCTGACCAAAATTTGAGCCGCTTGCTTCACTGCAGCCAAAGGAGTCATCGAACCATCGGTGACAACTACTAAACTTAAGCGATCAAAATCAGTTCTGCGTCCAACCCGAGTTGAGTCAACTTGATAGGAAACTCTAATCACGGGTGAATACAGAGCGTCGAGCATAATTTCGCCAATACCGCTGATTTTTTTGTCATCGGCTAGCTCATAACCCAAACCAGTAGCGGCAGTCATTTCCAGCTCTAACTTAGCGCCTTTGGCCAAAGTAGCAATGTGTTGATCTGGGTTAATCACCTCAAATCCGGCCTCAGCTTCGATATCAGCCGCGGTCACGGTTTTAGGACCTTTCTGTGAAATTCTGAGCACTCCGGTGCCTTCTTGTTGTGATTTAATTCTGACTTGCTTAATGTTGAGTGTTAAATCTAAGACATCTTCGGTCATCCCTGTGATTGAGCTAAATTGGTGATCGGCACCAGTTACTCTGACTGAAGTAATGGCACAGCCTGGCAAAGAAGAAAGTAGCACCCGACGAAGAGCATTACCCAAAGTGTGACCAAAACCCTGTTCCAAGGGTTCGATCAAAATTGCCGCTTCTGCCACACCTTTAGCCTCTTCTTTAATGTTAAAGTTAGGGTTCATAATGTCTCGTGCGTTTTGGTTCATATATTCTCCTTGTTTCTCCTCTCCTTTACCTAGTTGGTAAAAGAAATCCGTGTCTGGATCTGGAACGCTTATTTTTATACTAACTACTACTGACTATCCTCTATCGACTGTAATACTCGATGACTAATTGAACAGTAATCACCTCAGAGATGTCTTTTTGCTGCGGGAATTGAGTAATTTTTGCCGCGGCTTGTTTCTTTTCTAACCAACCTGGCACAGCTGCTTCTGATTTCAAAGCTTCTGAGACTGCCATAATCTTTGTTGCTCTACCAGTAAGGGTCACCACATCTTCAACTTGTGTTTCGTATGAAGGAACGTCCATTTTTCTGCCATTAATCACCAGGTGACCGTGAGAAACTAATTGTCTGGCCGCGGCTCTGGTGTTAGCCCAACCCAACCGATAAACCACATTATCCAATCTGCGCTCGAGTAAACTCAGCAACAGTTCGCCAGTGGCCAACTCACTGCGAGTGGCTTTTTCGTATAATTTTCTCAGCTGGCTTTCGGTCAAGCCATAGATATACTTAATTTTTTGCTTTTCCTTGAGTTGAATACCATAGTCAGACAGTTTGCGACGACCGCGAGCACCGTGCTGACCCGGCCTAATTGCTAGACGTCGAGAAACTTTGACCGAATTAGACTTTAAACCCAAATCTTCGCCAATTTTTCTTGATAATTTAACTCGTGGTCCGGTATATCTTGACATACTATTCTTTACTTATTACTTGTTGTGTTTAGCTTTTCTTGGTCTGGTACCGTTATGCGGGGCGGGAGTCAAATCAACAATCATTGGCACTCTAATGCCTTGAGCTTTGAGTACTCGCAAAGCCACGTCTCGGCCAGGGCCAGGACCTTTTAGAAAAACTGACATTTGTTGCATCCCAAAGTTTCTGGCTTTGTTGATGGCGTTCTCGATGGTAATCGTAGCGGCGTAAGGAGTAGATTTTCTTGAACCAGAGAAACCTGATTCACCGGCCGTTGACCAGCACAAAACCTTGCCTTCGTCATCAGTGATGCTAGCCAAGGTACTGTTAAAGGTTGCTGTGACGTATAAACGTCCGCGTTGGACAACTCGGTTAATAGTTTTTGTTTTTTTTGCTGTTGGTTGTTCTGCCATAGTAACTTTACTTTTGCGTTTCTTCTAGTTTGGCGGCTAACTCTTTGGACAAAGCGCCGACCGTTTTACGTCTGCCACCACCCCGGGCACTGCGCGAGTTAGTTCTGGTACGTTGACCACGGGCTGGTAAGTGAGCGGCGTGTCGGGAACCACGATAGGTCTTAATCCGTTTGAGATGATCAATGTTGTCATTGACTATTCGGCGAAGGTCTCCTTCGGTTGGAATCCGCTCGATTGAGCGCTGAATCCGGTTAATTTCGTCATTGGTCAACTCTCTTGTCCGCTTATCGGGGTCAACGTTTGATTCCTGCAAAATTTGTTTGGCCATAGTCATTCCCACTCCATAAATTGAGCGAAGCGAATAAGCCACTTTTTTATTTTCTGGTAAATCAACACCACCAATACGGATCATAAACTGATTCCTTTAACTTACCCTTGTCTTTGTTTGTGCTTTGGATTAGTACAAATTACCCGCAAGACACCTTTGCGGTGAATAATCTTGCAGTTGATGCACATGGTTTTAATAGACGATCGAACTTTCATAACAGGCTTGAACTATATCAAGAGATCTTAATTTTGAAAAGTATTAAAATGACTGCGGAGTAGTTTTTGTTGATCTATACGTAATTTTACACTTTCCGAGGTCATATTTACTGACATATCCTTTCACACTATCGCCTGGCAAGACCCTAATTCTAAACAATCTCATCTTGCCAACCAGTGAACCAAGCAAAGTGTGCCCCACCAGTTGAGGGATCTGCGAGTCAATGATCTTGACCCGAAACATGGTGTTTGGCAAACAAGCCTCGACCACCCCCTCAACTTCAAACCGATCTTCTTTGACCGAACTTTGAGTGGTTGTATCTACCTGGTGGCGTGCTTTAGCTGCCCGTTTATGTTCTTGGACTTTACCCATAGTTGTTTCGCGCTTTGCAAAGAGGTAATTATACCAGATTTACTTGAAGAAGTGAAGCTTGAGACCTCTGGCTGATCAAAACCTTGCCAAGGCTACTTTTTGGTTGGGTTAGTCAAGATCTGATATCCGTCAGCGGTCACCAGCACAGTCTCCTCAAACATGCCGGCCAAAGAGCCATCTTCTGTCCGGTACGTCCAACCATCTCTATCAAGCACTACCGTCGCATTGCCCTGAGCATACATAATTTCGATCGCCACCGTTTGACCCTCGCTGAGCCGCACTTTTTTATCATGTCGATAGGCAACACAGGGAATGTTGGGAGCCATATGGAGTTGCTCGCCCACCCCGTGGCCAGTAAGTTGGGTAACGGCGCTGTAGCCAGCTTTTTCGACCGTGTGTTGCATGGCTTGACTAATTTCATAAACTGAGACCCCAGCTTTGACCTGGCCAATAGCTTTTTCTAAAGCTTTTATACCAACGGCCAAGAAAGCTTGTGTTTTAGTGGAAATAGGTTCAATCGCAAAAGTAGTGGTAGTATCTAGGTGATAACCTTGATTGATCAAACCAATATCAATAGTAATCACATCGCCAGCTTTGACGACTTTTTCTTGAGTGGGAATGCCATGGCATAACTCATTATTTTTCATGATACAGGTTGCCCAATCATACCCTGGTACAGTTGAAAAACTGGGTTTCATGCCGTGATCGGCAATTAACTGCTGGGCGGAGGCTTCAATTTGGGCAAAGCTGGCTCCCACTTTGGTGGATTGCGCTAACTGATCCCGAATCAGACCAAGCACTGCACCCCCTTGTTTCATGGCGGTTATTTTTTCAGTCTTCATGAGCGTATTATACCTCTGGTCAAGGAAAAAAGAATAAAAGACTA
>PFDH01000032.1:16034-34419 GCA_002772705.1 Candidatus Pacebacteria bacterium CG10_big_fil_rev_8_21_14_0_10_44_11
CTACTACCGGCTGGGTTACCTCATGGAAAAGTTTAATTCTATTGCGGATTGCCTGCAACGTTTCATCTTCACGGGCATCGGCACGACCGGATATACGCCAGAGTGCTTCTTTATCGGAAACCTTGAGGTAAATTACCTTATCAAGACTGCCGTTAAAAGCCTCAGCCTGAGGCACGGTGCGCGGAAAACCGTCTAGAATGTAGCCTTTGGCATACTCCGGCTTCTTTAAGTACGTCAACACTACTTCAAGCGTTGTGTCGTCCGGTACCAAGGCGCCAGAATTTAACGTCTCTTTTAACCAGCGGCCAAGTTGAGTTTTTTCTTTGGCCATTTCCCTAAAAATATGACCCGAAGAAAGGTAGGGAATAGCATATTGTTTGGAGAGGAGGTTGCCTTGGGTAGACTTACCCGCGCCCTGAATACCAATTAATACTAATTTCATTGCCAACCTTTCAGACTAGATATACTTGTCGTAGTTTTGTTCAACCACCAAACTCTCAGCTTGTTTTGATGTCTCAAGAATGACAGAAACTACAATCAGGACACCTGTACCGCCAATGGCTAATGACTGAATGCCAGTGGCCACCTGAGCCAGTGATGGCAAAACGGCGATAAAACCTAAAAACAAGGCTCCAACCAGGGTAATGCGAGTGACGACAAATTCCAGAAATTTTTTGGTCGGACCACCGGGTCTGACGCCAGGCACAAAAGCGCCACTCTTTTTCAGCTCCTCAGCGATATCTTCAGCGTTAAAAAAGATGAGGGCTGAAAAATACGTAAACGAGAAAACAATCAAAAAGTAGATCACCATGTAGACCCATGAGGTTTGCGCAAACCAAATGCTTAAGTTTCTGCCCCAATCCACCAACCAAGAAATGTTTGAAGCGGTCATTAACCGACCAGCAAAGGATGGCAACAGCATGATAGTCACCGCAAAAATAATTGGCAGCACGCCAGCAACGTTGACCCGGATGGGAAAATGGGATTGTTGGCCGCCATAGACTTTGCTGCCCCGAATCCGTTTAGCGTACTGAATTGCCACTTTTCGTACGGCTTCGGTAATATAGACAATCAGGCCAATCACCGCCAAGAACACACCAATAAAAACAACCAAGGTCAGCATTTGATCGCCTGAGGCAATTGAGGCCAACTGACCAGTCGCGCTCGGCAACTGACTCAAAATGCCTCCTAGTAGGATCATCGAAATGCCATTGCCCAGGCCATATAAAGAAATTAACTCTCCCAGCCACATCACAATAATTGCTCCCGCCACCAGGGTAATCACTAAACTGACAATGGTCAGCGGATCAGCCGTCTGAAGCAAGTTTTGTGTCCGTAACAAAGCAAGCACAGAAATACTCTGAAAAACTGCTAAGGGCACCGAAAGTAAGCGGGTATATTGATTCAGTCGTTCTCGACTTTGTTCACTGTCCTTCTGCATTTCTTTGAGCTGGGGAATCACCATCGCCGCTAACTGGATCACAATTGAAGCCGTAATGTAGGGATTAATCCCCACTGCGACGACCGAAAAGTTAGCTAAGGTACCACCAGAAAAAATGTTGAGTAAACTTAAAAATTGACTAGAAGCAAAAATGTTTTGGAGTTGAACAACGTCAACAGCTGGAACCGGAATGTGAGCAAGTAATCGGAAAACAAAAAAGATGCCAGCAGTGAAAAGCAGTTTTTTACGCAGTTCTTTATTGGCAACAACAGTTTTTAGAAGACGTTGTAATCTTTTCACTCGTAATTTGGTTGCCCAAGCTGTGAAAAAAGGGCAGTTATTTTATTTTTCCCCCAGCCTTTTCGATTGCTTGTTTGGCTTGGGCACTAACTTTAATACCTTCTAAAGTGATTTTTTTATTGACACTGCCAGAAGCAATTACTTTTGCCTGTTTTGAGCGAGCTGGAATTACTTTTTCTAACTTTAGCGTATCAAGGGTGATAACCTCAGCTTTCATTTTATTCAGATCAGCAAGTGAAACTTCGGCGGTCAGAGTCAAGACGTTAAATCGAGCCTTACCTCGCAACATGGGCAAGCGTTTAATCAGTGGCAACTGTCCACCTTCAAACCAGAGCGGACTGTGAAAACCACGACGTGAACCCTGGCCTTTTTGACCGCGGCCAGCAGTGTGTCCACCCTTTTGTGAGCCATAGCCACGACCAACCCGTTTTTTGGGTTTCTGACTGAGTCTGGGAAGTGAGGACAGAATTGACATCTTACTTTACCTTCTTAACGATTTTTTTTGGTTTTGGTGTTATTTTTTTGACCGGAGCGGCTTTTTTGGGGCGCTTGGCTTGGGCAGACTCTCTAGCTTCTTGACCTTTTTTCTTGGCTTTTTCTTGTTCAGCCAACAGTTGGGTTTCGGCTTCGGCTTCAACATCAGCAATTGATTTTAAACGAATACCCTTGAGTTGTACAATTTTTCTGATTTGATTGAGCGCTTCAAAGGTAGCATAGACACTAGAAGCTTTGTTATCGCTACCCAAAATCTTGCTTGAAATATCGCGCACGCCAGCGGCTTCAACCACGGCTCTGATTGGCCCGCCAGCAATCACTCCCGAACCTTTAGGGGCGGGTTTAAGTAACACCACACCAGCACCCTTTTTAACTCTGACGCTGAAAGGAATGGTTGTTCCGTTCAACGGAACCATAATCATTTTGCGTTTGGCTTTTTTAGCGCCTTTTCTCATGGCTGAAAGCACGTCTGGGGCTTTGCCTAAACCAACCCCAACTTGACCTTTTTTATCGCCAACAACCATCAGCACCGAAAAGCCCATTTTATTGCCACCTTTAGTCTTTTTAGTGACTCGAGAAATTTGAATCACTTTTTCTTCTAGGTCTGATTGGGTTTTCTCGGCCATTCTATCCTTAAACATGTAAACCTTCTGCTCTGAGTGCTTCGGCGACCGCTTTGACTCGACCGTGATATTTATACGAACCTCGATCAAAGATCAGGGCAGTGATTTTTTTTGACTTTAATTGAGAAGCAACTGCCTGAGCGGCCACTGTTGCCTGCTCAGTCTTGGTCTGCGCTTTTTTTGCCTGACAAGTGTTAGCAGCTGCCACGGTTTTTTGAGCTTGATCGTCAATCGCCTGCACATACATATACTTGTTAGAGCGATAGACAGTGAGGCGAGGTTTTTGGGCAGAACCAACCATGTTGGCTCTGACTCGTTTTACTCTAGCTAGTTTTTTTTCTAAAAGTGTGTTGTTCATATCAGTCTGTGCCGCTGGTCAATTTAAGCAGCTGCTTTTCCTTGTTTGCGTCTAACTACTTCATCTTTGTATCGAATACCTTTGCCTTGATAAGGCTCGGGCGGTTTAACTTTTCTAATATTGGCGGCGACCTGACCAACCAAGTGTTTGTCAATGCCTTCAACGGTAATTGTGTCTGTCCCCTTGAGTATCAACTTAACCCCTGCCACTGCTGGCACCTCGACTGGGTGAGAAAAACCGACGCTCAAACTGAGGCCTGTACCTTTGGTTTGGGCCCTGTAGCCAGTGCCAACCAGTTTCAGCACAATGCTGTAACCGTCTGTTACCCCAATAATCATGTTATTAACTAAGCTTCTGACTAAACCGTGCAAAGCTTTGATCTGACGATCTTCGGATGTCCGGGTGACTTTAACCTCATTTTCCTCAACTGCAACCGCAATTTTGGGAAAGATATGAGTCGAAAGCTCACCTTTTGGTCCTTTAACTAGCACTTCATGATCGGCCACCGAAACGGTAACTTGTGAAGGAATGCTAATGGCTTTTCTTCCGATTTTTGACATCTTGCTTCTTGATTACCAAATTTGACAGAGTAACTCACCACCAACATTAAGTTTTCTGGCGTCAGAGTCGGTTAAGACTCCTTTGTTGGTTGAAAGAATGGTGACACCGTAACCACCTAATGCCCGAGGAATCTGATTGGCGGCCACATATAAGCGTCTGCCAGGTTTAGACATTCGTCGCACGTCAGTTACCGCTGCCTGCTTGTTAATATACTTTAAGGTGAGGACTAACTCGGGGAACTGGCGAGTCGAATCAATGACCAAAGCAGTGAGATAGCCTTCTTTTTTCAAAATTTCTGCCAGTGACTCTCGTAATTTTGAGTAAGGCAAGTTAATCGTCTCGTGCTTGGCCAAAACAGCATTTTTTATTCGGCTGATAAAATCTCCAATTGGATCTGTCATAGTTATTTGCTCGCCTTCACCACTCCAGGCAATTCACCCCGAACCGCCAGTTCTCTGAAGGTTAAACGACTCAGCCCAAAGAAGCGCATATAGCCCCTTGAACGGCCTGTAATTTTACACCGGTTTACTCCTCTAGTCGACACCCGATTTGGCTTGCGCTCTCCCGATTTGACATAGGCTTCGCGTTTGGCCAATAATTTGCTGTCTTTAGAAATTTTCGATTTTTTTGCCATAGCTTAATCCTTGTTCAGTCTTCTGTTATGCAGCCTCTTTTTCGAATGGTATACCAAGTAATTCTAACAGACGAAACGCGGCTTCATTTGTCTGAGCAGAGGTCACAAACCCAATTTGCATTCCTCTAATACTGTCAATTTGATCATAACTAATTTCAGGAAAAATGATCTGCTCTTCTAATCCCATGCTGTAATTGCCTTGTCCATCAAAGGCTTTTCTTGAAACTCCTCTAAAATCTTTGACCCGAGGCAAGGCAACACTGATTAATTTGGTTAAAAACTGCCACATTCGGTCACCTCTAAGTGTGACTTTGACACCGAGTGGATCACCAGCCCTTAACTTAAATCCGGAGATAGCTTTTTTAGCGGTAGTGATCATCGCTTTTTGTCCAGTGATCTGACCAAACTGAACTGCCAGGTTTTCTAAAGCCTTAAGCCTGGCTTTAGGGTCCTGTGGATCCTTCAGGCTGCTGTTGATGACAATTTTTTTTAGTTTTGGCACCGCAAAGAGATTATCCTCCTTCAGTTCTTTTTTGAGCTGAGGCACAATTTCTTGCTGATAGCGCTTGCTTAAATCATTCATAGTTGCTTTATTACTTTTTTGCTTCTTTTTCGATTTTTGGCTCAGGCACTAAAGCACCAGTTTTTTTAAAAATTCTGGTTTTTGAGCCATCTTTGGCAACCGAGAAACCAATTCTGTCAGCTTTGCCCTTGTCGTTTATAATTGCCACACTGGCCGTATGCAGCGAACGAGGTACTCTCAACTTTTCTCCAGCTCTACCGGCCATTGGCTTAACGTGTCGGGTGTAGAGATTGGCATCTTCTACCACCACTCGCTCAACCTCAGGTAAAACTCTGAGGATTTTACCTTGTTTGCCTTTATCTTTTCCGCCAGTTATGATGACTTTATCGCCAACTTTAAATTTCATAGTTATACAACCTCTGGGGCTAAACTAGCAATTTTGGCAAAGCCTCTGTTTTTAACCTCACGTGCCACTGGTCCAAACACCCGAGTCCCCAAGGGGATTAGATTGGCTCGTGACTCAACTACCACTGCGGCGTTGTCATCAAATCGGACATACTCACCATTCGAGCGACGCTTTTCTTTTCTGGTGCGAATGATTACTGCCACCACTTTGTCGCCTTTTTTAACGGTACCTTGAGGATCTGCTCCAATTACCGAAGCAGAAACCAAATCACCAACATAACCAAATCTTCGTTTTGAACCACCATAGACTTGAATGACGCGAAGCTGTTTGGCGCCACTGTTGTCTGAAACTTGGAGGACAGATCTGAGCTGGATCATACTTACTTTTGTTCAACTACCTTATTAACAATAAACTTTTTAGTTTTACTAATTGGCTTTGTTTCTTGAATTACGACTGTGTCTCCAACTGCCAACTTTATATCTATGTAGTGACAAGCGTATTTTTTACTTCTAGCCACCGACTTTTTATAGAGCGGGTGCTGCCACAATCTGGAAACCAATACCTTGGCGGTGTTGGTTGTGTTGAGACCGATGACAATTCCTTGTAACGTTTTCATGATCAATTATGCCTTTGTCGATACCTTTTGGGTTAATTCTTTTGCTCTTAGTACGGTTTTTACTCTTGCCACATCATTAGTCAACATCTTGACTTGAGCTGGATTATCAAGCTTACCAGCTGAGCGCTCTAATCTAACTTTGACTAGTTTGGTTTCTAGCTCACGCAACTGTTGTTGCAGCTCTGCAAGTTCTTTGGTTTGTAATTCTCGAATGTCGTTTGATTTCATTTTATTTTTCGATTAAAACTGTCTTGACTGATAATTTGTGACCGGCTTTTGAAAAGGCTTGCACAGCAATTTCTTTGGTTACACCTGATAGTTCGAATAAAATTGCTCCCGGTTTCACCACCGCAACGTGCTCATCGACTGGACCTTTGCCAGAACCCATTTTGACACCCACTGGTTTCTTAGTCACTGGCTTGTCTGGGAAAACTCTGACCCAGTATTTACCGGCCCGTTTGGTCATAAAAGTAATTTTTTTTCTGGCTGCTTCAATTTCTCTGGCAGAAACCCAGCCACTAGTTAAGGCTTTGAGACCATATTCGCCAAAACTAATACTCGAGCCTTTCAATGCCGTGCCACGCATCTTGCCTCTAAATTGTTTCCGGAACTTTTCTTTGCGTGGCTGTAACATTAGACCATTTCTCCTCGATAAATCCAAACTTTAATGCCCACATAGCCAGATCGGGTTAAAGATGGCTCATGGAAATAATCAATGTTGGCACGCAATTTTTGAGTCGGCACACTGCCCTGAGAGTAGCGTTCTGTTCGACCAATTTCGGCTCCACCAACACGACCTGAAAGAGAAATCTTAACACCCTTTGCGCCAGCTTGCATTACCCGTTCCATGGCTTGCGAAACCGCTCGGCGATGAGGGAAACGCTTAATCAGTTGACCAGAAATTCTCTCAGCCACCAACTTGGCGCTCAGATCAGGTTGAGACACCTCTTCTACCCGCAGATCAATTTTGACTTTATCTTTTTTCTCTTTCGAGACGTTTAGAATGCGTTCAATCTGTTTTTTAATCTCTTCAAGGTTCGCCCCACCCTTACCAATCACGACACCAGGTCGAGAAACATTGAGAATAACCTTGATCAAGGTTAAAGATCGCTCAATCTCGACACTGACTAAACCAGCCGTACCAAGTTTCTGTTGAAGGTACTCGCGCAGTTTGTAGTCCTCAAGCACGGTGTCGGCGTAGTCTTTATCGGCGTACCAACGCGACTTCCAGTTAAAAAATGAGCCCATTCTGAAGCTAGTTGGATTGACTTTTTGTCCCATAAGTTTAAAACGTATATTTTACTATATCTTTTCGATTATTTTGTACTAACTTTCTTAATTGCGGTTTTTGGTTTTGACTTTGGTGCTGCTTTTTTTGCTGGCCGTGTTTCTTTGGTAGCTTTTTTTGGTTCAGTTGCCACGGCTTTTGTGGTTGGAACAGCCACTAGTAATTCTGGTTTTTCTAGCTGAACCGTGACGTGACTTGATCGCTTCAAAATTGAATGGGCTCTCCCCCGACTGACCGCTCGGAAGCGTTTGTAGCTTGAAGCCGAATCAACCAAAATATTCTTTAGTTGTAGCTCTTCAAACTTGATGCCTTGATTGTTGACAGCGTTCGCAATGGCTTGACGCACAACTTTTAAAATTAAGATACTGGCCGTTCGATCCATGACTGCTAGCTGCCTGATGGCGGCTTCAAGAGGCATCTTTCTGACAGTATTAGCCACCAAGCGAACTTTGAGTGGTGCTTGACGAGAAAATCGCTGAGATGCAGTAATAATCATAGGTTCTTTATGTCTTGGTTAACACCCGCTTCACAATCTTACCGTGACCTCTAAAGGTTCTGGTTGGAGCAAACTCACCAAGCTTGTGGCCAACCATTGCTTCGGTCACAAAAACTTCAATAAAGTTTTTGCCCTGATGAACCAAAAAAGTATGGCCAACAAATTCTGGGCTGACAACACAAGCGCGACTCCAGGTTTTGATTGGAGACTTATCACCCGTGCTCTTTTGCACAGATACTTTGTGCAAAAGTTTTGGGTCAATGAATGGTCCTTTTTTCGAGCTTCTACTCATAGCGTTTACCTTTTTTCCTGCATCTAGTTACTTTATTTTTTTCTTCGATCAGCGACAATTAGCCGAGTACTCCATTTTTTTCGGTTTCTTGTCTTTTTACCTAATGCTGGCTTACCCCATGGCGTCTTAGGATGTTTCAAGCCAATGCCAGATCGACCCTCACCACCACCGTGTGGATGTGAGCCTGGATGTTGAGCGGTTCCACGAACAGTTGGACGGATACCCATCAACCGTGTTCGACCGGCCTTACCAATCTTGCGATTCTTCCAATCTGAATTACCAACCTGCCCAATTGTAGCCAAACAAGTGCTATTTATCAATCTAAGTTCTTTTGAAGGCAGTTGAATTGTAACTGTGTTACCTTCTTTTGACTGAATCAAAGCGCCTACGCCAGCCCCTCTAACGAGCTGGGCGCCCTTGCCTGGTGTCAATTCAAGATTGTGAATTGCTAAACCAACGGGAATTTCTGACAGTGGCAGGGTATTACCGACTCTAACCTCAACTCCTGGTCCAGATTTGACTTCGGTACCGACAGTCAGGTTTTCTGGAGCTATGATATAGGCCTTAGAACCATCTGCGTAGTATAACAGGGCAATGTTGGCGCTGCGAACCGGATCGTACTCAATTCGTTTAACAACAGCGGGAATACCAAATTTACTGCGTTTCCAGTCAATCACTCTGAGTTGCTTTTTGACACCGCCACCTCGATGTCGAACAGTGATGTGACCTTTAAACCCACGACCTTGACGCTTGAGATGTCCAGAAGCAACTAGGGCCTTTTCTGGTTTGCCCTTGTGCAGATCAGTTCTGACCACAGAAATTTGATGCCGACGACCCTGGCTAGTAGGTTTACGTGTAACTAACATAGTAATTATTCTTTTCCACCTTTATCAAAAAGCGCGATTGAATCACCTTTTTTAAGCGTCACTACTGCTTTCTTTGTTCTTGGTTGCAAAGCGTGCAGTCGTTTTTTTCCAGTTCGACTTGATTTTGACTGACGCATAATTGTCCGGACAGATTGAACTGAAACGGTATACATCTGTGCGATCGCTTCGGCAATTTGATTTTTGTGCGCATTGCGCTCCACTTCAAATGTGTAGCTGTTGGCTTGGGCAGCTTGGCCAACGCTTTTTTCGGTAATTACTGGTCGTTTAATTGTGTTCGGGTTCATGATTTATTGTTTCTTGATTGCTTTGGTTGCTGGTTTTTTCACACTTTTTGTCGCTGCTTTTTTGACCACAAGTTTGACAGCTTTTTTAGCGATGGTTGTAACGGGTGTTTTAACCACTGCTTTAGCAACCGTCAGTTCTTTAACAGCTGGCTTGGTTGCTTTGGTCACCACCCGAGTCTTTAACAATCGAGTTTCAAGAATCGTTACTGCTGCTGGACTGAGAATCAAGGTATCTGCCAAGCAGACATCAACCAACGTCACTTGCTCGGCGGCAATCACTTTTGTCGATGCAATATTAGCAGTGCCTTGCTCCAAATCTGGTTGACGACCTTTGACAATGATCAAGATCAAATCATCTTCAGGAACAATCTTTTTCAGGGTGGCTACAACTTGGCTAGTTTTTGGTGCCAATTTTTCAAGACCTTCGGTTACAATAATATGTGAAGCTTGCATTCTGAGAGCTGAAAGTAAGGCTTGGGCTTTCTGTTTTTGAGAAAGCTTGAGGGCACCAGCTTGGACACCTTTTGGACCGTGCGCTACCCCACCACCAACAAAAATTGGAGCGGAGCGAGCACCGTGTCTAGCGTTACCAGTTCCTTTTTGTTTAAACCATTTTTTCTTGGTTCGTTTAACTTCGCTTCTAGTTTTAACTTTACTCGTGCCCTGGTGTTGATTAACACCATAGACCCTCAGGACTTGAGCCATCAAAATTTGATTGACTGAACCACCAAACAACTCATCACTGACCGTGACAGTGCTTTTGATTCCACTAGTGGTTATGGCTGTAACTTTCATGTTTTTAAACTTCTTTAGTTGTTTCTGGAGCTGACTCCGGTGTAGCCTCTGCTTTTGCCTCTACCTCAGTTTCTGCCTCGACTTGAGTGACAGTGATCGCCTCGTCTGATTCTGTTGGAATGACTAAGCCGGAAACCTCTGTCTCCAAAGCAAAATCTTTGCTCTCACCAGTTTTTCTAATCTTGACTTGAGAAAAGATGACGCCCGGAACTGGGCCGCTCAACCAAATTTCTTTTGTGACTGGATTAATGTGAACGACAACAAGACCGCTGACAGTTTTGATATCCCCGCCGAAGCGCCCTGGCATTTTCTTACCAATAAAGACACGACCGGGAGTCGTGCCTGGTCCAATTGAACCAACCGCTCTGGTTCTGTCTGATTGGCCATGAGTTTTAGGTCCACCATGAAAACCGTATCGCTTGACCGCGCCGGCAAAACCCCGACCCTTGGTCACGCCTTGAACTTGAACCACGTCGCCAACTGCCAAAACCTGATCAACGCTAATGCTAGATCCGGGAATGATAGTGACAGCTTGTTCAGACCCAATTCTGAGTCCTCTCAGCTGCTTGGCGCCCAAAGAAAAACCACTCTTCGTCATTTTTTCTCGGAGTGGTTTGGACATGTTGGCTAATTTTTTCTTGCCCAAGCCAACTTCAGCAATAATCACTTCATGTTGAGGCTTGTTGTTAGCTTGAGTATCAATCGCACGAACAGTTGAAACAGACACCACAGGCAGATCGCTGGCTTTACAGCGGGTAATTGCCAGACGCTTGCCGGATTTCGTCCAGGCTTGCGTCATGCCAAGTTTGGTGGCAAAAAAATCGGTTAACATAGCTTATTCGATATCTCAGTTTGTTGTTGTGTCTGCAGGATAGGGCGATGTGCAACACGACTCCTCATCTACTTACTATCAGTTACATTTTAATTTGAATCGAAACTCCTGCTGGTAACTCCAAATGCATTAATGAATCAATTGTTTTGCTGGTTGGATTAATAATATCCAGCACCCGCTTGTGGGTTCTGATCTCGTAGTGTTCTTGAGCATTCTTATCAACGTGAGGTGAAACCAAGACTGTAAATGACTTGATATGCGTTGGCAACGGCACTGGACCAATCACCTGTGCTCCGGTTGACAATGAAGTTTCAAGAATTTTCTTGCTGGCCTCATCAATCACACGATAGTCATAAGATTTAAGTCTAATTCTAATCTTATTAGTATCTTGCGATTTAGTGTTTTTTTTATCTGCAACCATATGCGTTGTCTGGTTCTAATCATGATTTTATTAATTGTTATCGAGATCAACTAACCCGGCAACACCAGAGCCTGTAATTATACCTCAAGTCTACCAGATAAGTAAAGCTCTTATTTAGTCACCCTTTTTGAGCGCGCCTTAGCCTTTCGCTGTCTTGAACAGAGAAAAACCAGTTGATCTGTAAGGGCTTGGGTAAAAGTCCAATCAGGACTTTGACACAAATGCTCACAAAATGATTCGCGCCCAGTGCTGAAAGCGACTGGGCGCGAATTCCAACTGCAGCTGTTACTTATTAATCTTGGTGATGGCACCAGCACCAATAGTGTGGCCGCCTTCACGGATGGCAAATCTGAGTCCTTCGTGTAAAGCCACTGGGGAAATCAATTTGACGTTCATCTTGGCGTTATCACCTGGAATGACCATTTCGACACCACTTGGCAGAGTAATCTCACCAGTGACATCGGTTGTCCTGATGTAGAACTGAGGTCGGTAACCTGTAAAGAATGGCTTGTGGCGACCACCCTCTTCTTTTTTCAAGATGTACACTTCAGCGTCAAACTCGGTGTGAGGGTTAGCTGTACCTGGTTTAGCCAAGACTTGGCCACGCTCAACATCGTCTTTTTCAATGCCGCGAAGCAAAATACCAACGTTGTCGCCGGCTTCACCTCGATCAAGCATCTTACGGAACATTTCGACACCAGTGACAACTGATTTTTTAGGGTCTCTCAGACCGACAATTTCAACCTCGTCACCAATTTTAACCACACCAGATTCAATCCGTCCGGTCACCACGGTACCTCGACCTTTGATCGAAAAAACGTCTTCGACAGGCATTAAGAAAGCCTTATCAAGATCTCGAACTGGATCTGGAATGTACTCATCAACCGTATCCATCAACTTCATCACTTGATCTTGAGCTTCAGCATCGCCTTCAGCAGCCTTCAAAGCACTAACCCGAATGATTGGCGTGTTTTCACCATCATAGCCATACTTAGTCAAAAGCTCGCGCACTTCCATCTCTACTAAGTCAAGCAGCTCGGGATCATCAACCATGTCGCATTTGTTTAGTGCCACCACAATTTTTGGCACGTTAACTTGATTAGCCAAGAGAATGTGCTCTCGGGTTTGAGGCATTGGACCGTCAGTTGCAGCGACCACTAAAATTGCGCCGTCCATTTGAGCAGCACCAGTGATCATGTTTTTGATGTAGTCAGCATGACCTGGAGCATCAATGTGAGCATAGTGGCGTTTCTTTGTTTCGTACTCAATGTGCGAAATATTAATCGTCACCCCCCGAGCGGCTTCTTCTGGGGCGTTGTCAATATCACCATAGTTTAATGGTTTATTGATGTCAGAGGGGACTTTCTTGGCTAAAGTTTGGGTAATAGCCGCTGAAAGGGTAGTTTTACCGTGGTCAACATGGCCTATCGTCCCAATGTTAACGTGTGGCTTATTACGGATATATTTTGCTGCGTCTGCCATATTCCTCCTTGTTTCTAGACTTGCTTGAGCAGTTAGAAATGCTACTACTAAAGGTTAAACCTTTTTATATCTTTATACTATTTTACGAACGGCTCCACTTGCTTGGCGCTCAGCCACAATTTTTTCAGCAATGTTGGTTGGAACCACGTCGTAATGACTCGGGAGCATCACACTAGACGCTCTGCCCTGGGTCATACTCCTGAGAATTGTAACATAGCCTTGCATTTCTGCCAATGGTACCAATGCGGTGATAATTGTCGCTGCTCCTCTTGTGGTGGTACCTTGAATTTGCGCCCGGCGTGAACCTAGATCACCCATCACATCGCCCATAAATTGTTCTGGCGTAGAAACTTCTACCTTCATAATTGGTTCGATCAACACCATACCGGCAGTTCTCACGGCATCTCTCATGGAAAGCGAACCCGCCATTTTAAATGATAACTCACTCGAGTCAACATCATGATAAGAGCCATCATAGAGCGTAACTTTGATATCAGTCAGCGGAAAACCAGCGTAAAAACCGCGCTCTAACGCTTCCTGGATGCCTTTATTGGTCGGTTCAATGTATTCTTTGGGAATCGTGCCGCCAGTAATGTCGTTAACAAACTCATAACCAGTGCCACGATCCTTTGGTTCAATCTTAATTAACACGTGACCGTATTGTCCCCGACCTCCGGACTGCTTAATGTACTTGCCCTCACCCTCTGCATACTGGGTGATAGTTTCCCGATAAGCCACTTGTGGTTTACCAACATTAGCATCAACTTTAAACTCACGCTTCATCCGGTCAACCAAAATTTCTAGGTGTAGCTCGCCCATACCGCCAATAATGGTTTGGCCAGTTTCGGCGTTAGAAGAAATTTTGAAAGTTGGATCTTCTTCGCTCAATTTGGCCAACGCCATACCCATTTTTTCTTGGTCTGACTTGGTTCTGGGTTCAATTGCCAGAGAAATCACCGGGTCAGAAAATAAAATCCCCTCAAGAATAATTGGGGTGTCTTCTTCACAAAGGGTGTCGCCAGTTTTGGTGTCTTTCAGACCAACCAAAGCCACAATTTCACCTGCCCTGGCCTCAGCAATCTCTTCTCGTTGATTAGCGTGCATGAGCAACAAACGACCAACTCGCTCTTTGACATCACGAGTGGAGTTGTAAATATAGCTTCCTGATTTAAGTACCCCAGAATAAACTCGACAGTAAGTCAGTTTACCAACGTGGGGATCAGTTTGAATCTTGAACGCCAAAATGCTCAATTTTTCTTCTGGCACTAATTGACGGACAATTTCTTCACCGGTTTTTGGGTGGGTGCCGGTAATGTGGTCAATATCAACTGGCGAAGGCAGGTACTCAACCACCGCGTCAAGCAGCGGCTGAACACCGGTGTTTTTGAGCGATGAACCAGCGTAAACTGGCACCAATTTATAAGCAATCACGGCTTTTCTGAGCGCTGTTCGCAGCTCGTCAGCCGAAATTTCTGCTTCGTTAAAAAACTTTTCCAGCAAACCATCATCAGTTTCAGCAATCAACTCAACCAGCTGAGCTCTGAGTGCTTCAACCTGTTCAGTATACTGGGCAGGAACTTCCATTATCTGTGGCTCGGTATCAGCTTCGCTATCTTTCCAGTACAGCGCTTTACGCTCGATCAGCTGAATCACGCCTCTGAAATCATTCTCTGAGCCCATCGGTAACACCATCACGGCTGGCTTGACACCAAACTTGACTCTAATGTCCTCGATGGTGGCAAAGAAATCGGCACCAACTTTATCCATCTTGTTGATAAAACAAATTCGCGGTACGTGGTACTTATCTGCTTGTCGCCAAACGGTTTCTGACTGAGACTGGACACCTTCACTGGCATCGAGCACAGTCACTCCCCCATCAAGAACGCGTAAGCTGCGTTCTACCTCGGCAGTGAAATCAACGTGTCCCGGAGTATCAATGATATTAAAGCGGTAAGGTTCTCTAGAAACAGTCGATTCAAAGTAAGGTTGCCAAAAAGTGGTGGTAGCCGCTGAAACAATGGTGATGCCCCGCTCTTGCTCCTGGGCCATCCAGTCCATAGTGGCAGCGCCTTCATGGACTTCACCAATTTTGTAGGTCTTGCCAGTAAAATAGAGAATTCGCTCGGTCGTTGTTGTCTTACCAGCGTCAATATGGGCAATAATACCAATGTTTCTAATTCTAGAAAGTGGAATTGATTTGGTGTCTTCTAGTTTTATTGTGTGTACCATATGGACTTACTTTGCGTTTAGTTTGACCAAAAAAACTGAACCAAAGGACAGTATACTTGGTGTGACTAACCACTGCAATCAAAACGAAACTAGACATCGTCCTGGTTTAAAAAATTACCAGCGGAAATGGGCAAATGCTTTGTTGGCATCGGCCATTCGGTGAGAAGTCATTTTTCGTTGAATTGCCCCACCTTGATTTTGCAAGGAGTCAAGCATTTCTGCCATCAATTTCTCAGCAAAACTATGATACTGTTTGCTTGAACGTTTGCGAGCTTCTTGAACCAGCCAACGCAGGGCTAGGGCAAATCCACGTCGGGGTCTGACTGGCATTGGCACTTGATAGGCGGCGCCACCAACTCGACGAGAACGAACTTCCATCTGGGGAGTGACTGAATCAATGACCGCTTCAAATACTTCGAGTGGTTTTTTCTTAGTTTCTTGAGCAGCTAGGTCTAGAGCCGAATAAACTTGTTTCATTGCTACCGTCCGTTTACCATCTTTGGTAACGTAGTTGATTAACTTGGCTATTCTGGCCGAACCATACAAAGTGTCTGGTTCTGTCATTCTAATCGGGGCGCGTTTTGCTCTCATAGGTGGGCTCTTTTAACTAGCTTTGACTCCGTATTTACTCCGGCTTGTTTTGCGACCATCAACACCAGAAGCGTCAAATTTACCTCTGACAATATGATATTTTACACCAGGAAGGTCTTTCACTCTGCCGCCACGAACCAAAACAATGCTGTGTTCTGCCAATGAGTGACCTTCGCCCATAATATAGGCAGTGACTTCAACTTTATTGGACAATCTGACCCGAGCCACTTTCCGCAAAGCTGAGTTTGGTTTTTTTGGCGTCATAGTCTTGACCACAGTACACACCCCACGTTTTTGAGGATTGGTAGTTTTGACCGGTTTTCCGGTTAATGAGTTGAAGCTGCGACGAAGAGCAGTAGCCTTAATTTTTTTAGCTGGGCTTCTGCGTCCGCCTTTGCGAATCAACTGATTAATTGTCGGCATATCGTTTACTTCCTTTGTTCTTTAGACTCGAGTTGATGATTGTACCATATCAAGCCTAACTTTGGCAGAGTTTCTTGACTAGTGCGACCTAAATTACTCCTCAATCCGAGCTCTTTCTGCCGTGGTTGGAATCAAGCGGCCGATAATCACATTCTCTTTGAGACCCTCTAGATAATCAATTGCACCCGAGCAAGCAGCATCAGTCAAGACATTCTTTGTGTGCTGGAATGAGGCGGCTGACAACCAAGAACTGGTAAAAAGTGACGACCTAGTAATGCCCAAGAACATAATCTTGGCTGTGGCTGGTTCACCACCAGCGGCCACGGTTTGATCATTCATCTCCATGAATCGGCTTCGTTCAGCAATTTCGCCAGTTAAGAAATCAGTGTCACCAACCCCTTCAATCTGTAGTTTGTCACTCATTTTTCTGACAATGACCTCAAAGTGCTTGTCGTGAATCTGAATACCCTGCGACTCGTAGACCTGTTGAATTTGATCAACCACGTACTGCTGGACAAAAAGCAAACCCTTCAGTTGTAACAATTCGCGTAGATTAACCGAACCAGCGGTTAATTGTTGGCCAACGTGAACCAGATCGCCAGTTTCAACTTGCAGTGGTGCTTGGGGATGAAGCGTGACTGATTGTTCATCGGTGGCTTGACCCTTGCCTTTGATGGTCAAAATTTTTTGATCACCGTCCATTTTGATCGAAACTTTACCAGAAATCTCAGCTAACACCGCTGGGTTTTTGGGATTACGAGCTTCAAACATCTCTTCGACCCGAGGGAGACCCTGAGTCACGTCAAGTCCGACGATACCACCTGAATGCTTCACCCGCATGGTCAACTGAGTACCAGGCTCACCAATGGATTGGGCAGCGATAATACCAATTGGCACACCCAGCTCAATTGGCGCTCGGGTTGAGAAGTCCCAACCATAGCACTTTGCACACAAGCCTTTTGGTGCCTCACATGTCAGCGGTGAATAAATAGCCACGATCTCAACGCCCGCCTTGTCAATTGCTTCGGCAATTTCTGGCGTAATCAAGGCTCCCTTGGCAACCAACACCTTACTGCCACTTTTGACTGCCTTGGCAGCCAGTCGGCCAGTAATTCTCACCGCAAAAACTTCTGAACGACCGGCTTTGACTAGTTCAATATAGTTTTCGGTACCACAGTCTTCAATTCTGGTAATCATGTCGTGAGCAACGTCACACAGTCTGCGAGTTAGGTAACCAGCATCAGCAGTTTTAATGGCTGAGTCAGTCAAACCTTTTCTTGAACCACGAGCAGAAGTTACGTACTCAAAAATTGATAAGCCTTGCCTAAAGTTAGACTTGGTTGGCATTTCCACAATGTTACCAAGCGGATCGACCACTAAACCTCTCATCGCCGCCAACTGTTTAACCTGGTCTTTAGAAGCCCGGGTTCCACCTGAGTTGATCATGATCTTGACGGCGTTAGATTCCTCGTATGAGTTCCAGGTTTTCTCGGCTACATCATCGGTCGTGGCCATCCAAACGTTAAAGAACAAGCGTTTGCGCTCTTCGGCTGAGATAAAGCCTTTTTGGAACTGTTCTTGAATTGATTCAACCTTGCCGTTGGCAACTTCAATAATCTGGTCTTTTTCTGGAATCATGGCACAATCAGTGACTGAGACCGAAAGACCTGATTCAGTGGCAGCAGCAAACCCGACATCTTTGATTGAGTCGATTAGTTGAGCGACTTCCTCTTGTTGGGCGGTACTAATGGCAAAGGTAACAATTTCTTTAATTTTCTTGGCACCAATCGGTTCATTAATAAACTTGAAGGAAGGCAGCAAAATATCGTTAAACTGCAACCGACCAACTGTGGTTTGTAAAATTGTGCCTTGATGTCTGACCGAAATAAGTTGTCGATGAGTTATTTTGCTGACTTGATAGGCATGATAAGCCTCTTGCTTACCAGAAAAGACTGATTTTAGTTTAGGCAAACTGTCATCAACAGTGGTGAGATAATAAACACCAAGTGCCATTTCTTTATTTGGCACGGTAATTGGCTCACCATTAGCCGGTTTGAGCAGATTGTGAGTGGCCATCATCAAATTCTTGGCTTCTTCTTGTGCTTCTTTGGTCAGCGGAATATGGACAGCCATCTGGTCACCATCAAAATCGGCGTTATAACCAGAACAAACACACGGGTGTAGCCGGATGGCGTTACCCTCAATCAGAATTGGAAAGAACGCCTGCATACCCAGTTTGTGCAAGGTTGGAGCCCGATTCAAAATAACTGGATGATTTTGAGTGACTTGCTCAAGAATGTCGTACACTACCGGCTCGCGACGTTCAATCTGTTGTCGAGCGCTCTTGACATTCGGAGCAGTTCCCTGGACGATTAATTCTCGCAACACATAGGGCTTAAACATTTCTA
>PFDH01000056.1:0-3317 GCA_002772705.1 Candidatus Pacebacteria bacterium CG10_big_fil_rev_8_21_14_0_10_44_11
AGTTCTGTCTGACACTTTAGAGGTAATATCTTTCTTTTTTGTTCAACCCCACTCTTTACTTTATACACCTGATAATAGCCAAAATTGTTACGTATTAAACATTGGGTTTAATCGTGCCAGTTGATGATTTAATTCTCTTCCAAAAAACCTATGATTTCTTGCTCTGGTTTTACCCCCTAATCCAACGGCTGCCTAAACACCACCGAGCCACCTTGGGTAAACAACTGGAAAAATTAAGCCTTTCAATTTTGCTGGCCGAATTGACGGCTAACGCTGATCGCAAAACAGACCGATACCTTAAGCAACTGCACGTTTCGATGGAATTAGAAAAACTCAGGATTTTGATCAGATTAACTAAAGATTTACACTTTATTAGTATCAAACAGTATACGTATATTGCTAAAAAGATCAATGAAATAGCAAAAATTCTTGTTGGCTGGATGAAAGTAACTGTTTCTACTGATGTGCTGGTGAAAAAAATAAATTAGCTCTGTCATACTGACGGTAAGGGAAAGGCTAACTTTAGAAGGTTCCTACGCGGCGGTAATTGGAATGACACAACCAATGCAGGGGCTTTCGCTTTGAATTTGAATAATGGCCCGACCAATCAGAATAACAACATTGGCTTTCGGTGTGCCAGTGATCAGTAAGAACCTATCTGTTTTTCGCTAAGAAAGAGACTTGTCAGACAGATTCTCGGTCAAGTGCCAGGATGAGTTACTACTTGTTTATGGATGAGTAGTCCGGATCCTCAAAGATCACACTGTCTTTTCCTGATCTCCCTTTTTTTGGGAAGTGTCAAACAGAGTGCCTCTATTCTTATTTTTGTCAAAAAAATAAGGTAAATGGGTCTGCCAGGGTCGGAGTTTCTCCGGCTCTGGCTTGTTATACAACAAAAAAACTATGTACCAAATAATCAGTTCATTTTCCAGTCTATTAGCTGCCTATAAACTTGCCTGTCGCTGTAAACAGTACAGTCAGCATATTCTAAAATTTGGCTTTGATTTAGAAAAGAACTTAGAACAGTTATCTTTAGAACTTACCACCCAACGCTATTGGCCTTCACCCTATGTCTATTTTACCGTCACCGATCCCAAAGAGCGTCACATTGCCGCGCCCGCTTTTAGAGACAGGGTTGTGCACCATTCTTTGGTGACACAAATTGAACCACTTTTTGAAAAACAGTTCATTACCGATTCCTATGCCTGCCGAAAAAATAAGGGCACTCACTTTGGCTCGCGTCGAATAAAAAAATTTCTTCAGGCTGCCAGATCAGTTTATGGTACAAACAAACCAATTTACTGCTTACGGATGGATATCTCCAAATTCTTTGTTCACATCGATTGGGATATTTTGCTGGCAATTATTTTTAGAACCGTGAACTGTCCAAAAACGGAACAATTGATCAGCAGAATTGTGACACACCACAGAATCTATAAATACCAAACAGTGCCGCCTTTTTCCGTGGTTTCTTCCTATCATCGGACAGGCTTACCCATCGGCAACTTGACTAGTCAGCTGTTTGCCAATGTTTATATGAATGAGCTTGATAGATACGTCAAAAAATCTCTCCATATTCGTTGGTATGGCAGGTATATGGATGATTTCTTAATTATCCATTCTGATAGAAAATACTTATGGCAACAGCAAAAAGCAATTGAACTGTTTTCAGATAACACATTAAAACTGCCCCTCTCAAAACACAAAGTGGTCTTGGCACCGGTTGATCAGGGAGTACCCTTTGTTGGCTATCGAATTTTTTATGATCACATCTTGGTAAGAAACTCGACTTTGTTACACATAGAAAGAAAGTTGCGGAAAAGAAGAAACGATTTCATCCAAGGAAGATTGACAACAGAAACACTTCAAGCTACTAAATCTTCATTATTGGGGCATTTTTCTCACGCCCAGACTTGGGGTTTAAGAAAGAAGCTCGCATTATGGAAGTAACTGACAGTCAGCATTGCCTTATTGATAACACCTCATCCGCTTACTATACTCTTGAAGTAGTATCCGAATCATTCGTTGGTATGAGGTATTGAGTTCGTCGGCTTTTTGTTTAAAGAAAATGATGCTATCTTCATCTAATGTTAAGGTGACTTTTCTAAGTTTGGGCCGAAACACCAGTTCTTCAGGTTTGGGCAAGAAATCTTGAGATATTTGAACCAGATCGTCAACTTTACCCCATTCAGGAATGTTTTCATACAATGTTTTTTTCTTAAGCATACAACCCCCTTTCTAACGAACTAGATATTTTTTTCTACCTGCTCGCCAAAATGCTGCACCGAAGATTCTTAACTTCTTAGTTCTGTAGGTAAAACGGACGGTAATAATTCCCCTTTTTATTTGAGCGATGCAGAAATAACGTTTCTCACTCTTACTATGAATAAGGTCGAATAAGATGATTTTCTTTTTATCAGCAAAGGCATATTGAGCCTCTTCAAACGAAATGCCATGTTTTTTCTGATTTGTAAGGTTCTTTTTTTCGTCCCACTCAAAAGTGCAACGCATAAGTATATGGTACTAAAATATGGCTTTTTTTGCAATACTCAACTCGTTAAGAGAACCTCAAATCATGTTTGTTGCCAACTTCTTTTTTTGCTACACTGAAAGCCAGGAAAACGGTGCATAGAAGCTACGTACAACGATTAGCGATTTTTGTGTTGGTGATTGGTTTATTTGGTCTGGCTAGTCTAGTTAATCACCGGGGATACGTCGCTAGCCTCACTGGTGTTTCCGTCACGCTTTCTAATCCCCGGCCGTCATTCAAAGGTGCTTTAGGCAGTGGCAATACAGTGAGCAGTTCTTTAGTCACCATCAACACCACAGCCGGAGCGTATCCCTCTACCAGTTCTGGTCAGTTAGTCCAGGGTGACACCGTACGGATTGGGACAGGGGGCAGTCTGACTAGATATAACATTACCGAAGTAACCCCAGAGAACAAACTCAGTATTGACACTGGACTGGTCAGTGCCACCACCGGCTATGACGTGCTAGCCAGTCAATCAGGCACCCTCACCGTTAGGATGACCACTGCCAACGCCATTGCTGATGGCACCTTGAGAGTCTTAGTACCAGCCGAAGCCGATGACACCCGGAGTAGTGACGGCATTCCAGATCAAGGCAAGTTTGACTATGGGCCTGATGCCCTGGGTGATCACGGTAGTTGGGTGAGAGTCCCGGGTGATCCTGATTACAACATTGAAGACTTTTACGTCATGCAGTACGAGGCCAAGTACGACTGCACGGAAGATGACGACGGCAACACGGTCGCTGAGTGTGAAGCGGCTGGGGTCTGTACCGCTGGTAGCTGTGAC
>PFDH01000056.1:3343-3980 GCA_002772705.1 Candidatus Pacebacteria bacterium CG10_big_fil_rev_8_21_14_0_10_44_11
TCGTGACTTGGCCTCATATAGTCAAGCCAACGTGGTCGCAACTGCTAACGGTGCCCCGATTGTGCATATCAACCAAACCCAGTCAGCCACTGCTTGTCCAGCTGGCACTCACCTGATTACCAACAAAGAGTGGCTAACCATTGCCAGAAACGCTGAACTAGTCAACACTAACTGGACGGGGGGCAGTGTGGGCAGTGGCTGCCTTTTCAGGGGCAACTCTGGAGAGACCACTTGTGGGTATAACGGTACTGACCCAGAATACGGCACCAGCCGCAACGCCCGAGCCAAGTTCACTCTTTCTAATGGCTCAGAAGTCTATGATTTATCTGGAAATGTCTGGGACTGGAACGCTGACACCATCATGGGTGTTGACAAACCACACAACAATACCGGCGCTTGGGTGGAGTGGACAGCCTTTACTCCACCTGGCGCTAGCACCTATGGTACCCTGTCGTATCTATTAACCCGCCCCTCGGTCAGCACGTACAGTTCCACTCAAGGAGTTGGCCAGTATTATGAAGGAGGAAATACCGGTGGGCCGTATGCTTTCCGACGCGGCGGTGCTTGGTTTGACACTACCTCTGCAGGGGCTTTCGCTTTGGCTTTGGGTAATGGCCCGACCTTTCGGCATAACGGC
>PFDH01000041.1:0-357 GCA_002772705.1 Candidatus Pacebacteria bacterium CG10_big_fil_rev_8_21_14_0_10_44_11
GCAATCGAAGAAATTGAAGCAGACGAAATTAACCCTGTTTTAGAAAGAATTAGAACGGAAATTAGAGTTTGGAAAGAAGCTTTTTTGGCTGAATTGGCAGAAGAAGCAGCTAAAGCTCAGCCGGAGGAAGAACCCCAACCAGAGCCAGCAAAAATTGAAGAGCAAACAATTTTTGACCAACAGCCAGAAACTCTAACTTCGGCAACTCCAGAACCAGAAGCGATAACTGAAAAACTTCCCCCTCCTAAAATTAACTTTGAACCCAACCAGCAGGCGCAGTTGCAGTCGCACCTTAGAACAATGGCAACAAACTTGACTGATCGCCAGCAAACCACCCTCTCCAACCAGTCGGCAAGG
>PFDH01000041.1:386-18406 GCA_002772705.1 Candidatus Pacebacteria bacterium CG10_big_fil_rev_8_21_14_0_10_44_11
CGACAGAGTTGGCAAGCCTACCCCCAGAACTACACAACGCCGTGTTCGCCCAAACTTTGAGCTACCTAATGACTTTGGGTCCGATTGAGTTAGAGCAACTAAGAACCTCGCCGTCTTCACTAATCAGACACATTAAAAATAACGCCCAGCGCATTCTCTCTGAAGCCAATTTTCAGCGTCTCTTCCAGCAATATACAAAAACCAAATTAATTGAAGCGATCAGCCGTGTTGATCGAGTGGAAAAAGAAACCAACTGGACGTACCAGCGAGTTTGTTTTGAACTCTTCTCGGCTCACAACATCACCGATGAAACCATTCCAGACGAAGCTGGCTTGCAAGACGTCTTTGACGACGTCAAACAATACTTGAGAGAAAGTTTGTTTGTCTACATTGAAGAGCTACCAACTAACGACTTGCTTGGTCTGTACATGAAGTCAAAAGACCGGGAGCAATTTTTAGAACAAATCTACCAATTTCTTAACACCGATCGCCAATTTATTCATAGTTTAAGCCAACTATATACAAATCTGCTGAATCACTACGAGAAAACAGAGCAGTTTGGAGAAAGAACTCAACTCCAAACCAGTCTCAATCGATTGGTTAAAATTGATGGTGCAGTTTTTAGAATCAAAGCCAACGCCCCAGCGCCAGAAGCACTGCTGAGCAATTCTCTGAGCAACACCCTCAAAACCGACAGCAAGGTGTTGCTTGACCTCACCGACACCACCTTGCGGGCTATGGTTTTGAGCTTGGGCTTGCAAAGCACCTTAGACCTAATCCGCGGCAACAACCCAGAGTTACTTGGCCTTGTCTTTAACCTGCCCAAAGGCATGCTGCGCGAAGATAATATCGAAGATTTTAGAAGCATTTTGATGGAGTATGCCAAAGTCAAAGCGGTTAGTCTGCAAACCAGCGCCTATCTTCCTGAAAATGGTTTGGTTGGTGCTACTGTCAAACCAAAACGACCAAGCTCAGCCGCTGCCGAACAGTTGGAATTTGTCCGCGCGGTACAAGTTGTAGTCCAATCTCAGGGCAAAGATGGCGACGAAGTTGTCGCTGCAGCCACCAACGCCAAAACTATCAAAGAAAAACGCGACATTGTGATGAAGATTTTTGGCAGCGAGTGGCAAACACTCAGTCAGCAAGATCAAATGGCGGTCTATGTCTACTACAGTTTGCCCTTTAACGAAGAGCAGCTTAAACACGACATTAACACCCAATTATCCTTTCCTTTTGAGTTTATTGATTTTAGAGCTAAAAAAGACTACCGGAGGCTAATCGAAGAGCTCTCAAATGAATACGAATTACATGGGGTCAAAAATTTTAATCCCTTATTCAAAGCTAGCTACTTAGAAGACAAAACCCCGGCTGAAAAGGACATGCGGGAAATTAACCGTCTATTGCTAGCTTTACAAGCTTACAACTTTGCTCAGTTGACCGCATCTGAAAAGCTATTAATTGCTCAGCAAGCAGGATTTACTACCGCCGAAGAATTTTTAAACATCCAACTGAAAGGGGCTCAAGACATTCTTGAGTCAGATCCGCTTATTTACCAATACGCTCAAAGCCTTCCCATTATTGATCGCCTCTCACCACAAAGTTTTGCAACCGCGGAGGCGGCTGAACCAAATTTCTTTCAACGGGCTCTTGGCACTCAGCCGCTCTCTCCAAAACACCAGTTACTCAGTACCTTTAAGCAACTCGGCGGCCAAAAACTCAAATCAGAGGGTCTAAAAAAGGGTGCTGCCATGTTGGCGGCCAAAGCCGGTCTGGGCGCTGCCACTGGCGGCTTGGCCACCATCGCCGGTTTAGCCCTGACTGTCGTTAGCAACAAACGAGTGAGAGAAATCGTAATTGGTGGAACCACTGCCTTAGTCGCTTCCCTAATGTATTCACTGTCGACAATCGGTGGCCTTCTTGGCGCATTAATCGGTGGCGCTGCTGGTTTTCTTGGTGGTCCCCTAGGCTTACTTGGTGGTGGACTAGCCGGTACCTACGCCGGTGCTGCCGTGTTCCCACAGCAATGGGGTGGTTGGATGGGTTTTTCACCCAGACAAGCTCCGGGTATTGGCAGTTGGTTTTCCTCTGAGCAACCAATTGATCCATCCCAATCTAGTATCAGCGCCATGCGAGCCGCTAACGCTCAAGCTGCTAGTCCGGTTAATGCTTCACTCGCTGCTAACTCTGGTCTTCTCCCACAAGGCGCCGCTGGACCCCTAAACGTCGGTCTGCAAACACCCTCACCACTAAACGTCGGCCTTGGCTCAGGCGGGGCCGGAACGGCAGCTTCAACTGCCGCCGGAGCCGGCACCACCGCTGCAACAGGATCTTCTGGCGGCATATTTGGCAATTTTCTTGGCATGCCAATTGGTGTTGCCACTCCGCTAATTGGCGTTTTTAGCACCGTTATTCTGACTCTCACCACCATCCTAGTGATCGCTGGTGCTTTTATTGTTCCGTTACCCACTAGAAATGCTCCCAGCTTGTTAGAAGCATCCAAAGACGGTCTTCAGCCTGGAGCAAAGTTTGTTGAAATTGAAAAAACCGCCTCAATCAATCAAATTGAAAATAACACCAAAACCACAGTTACCTACACCGTGACAATTACACCAAAAGGCAACTATCGCATTCTTGTTAATGATCTTGAGGATATCTTTTCAGTCTACGGCGATCAGGTCCCCGATCCCCTGCCAACTTCAGAGTTTAGTGGTTCATATTTCCCAGAGTTAATTGATAAACCAACCACCGCAACATATGAAGTTGAGCTGGGTGAAAACACAACTGACGCCATAGTCGCAAACAACTTAATTGTTAATTTTGACGTTATAAACAGAAACGACTATCCAGAAGCGTCTGACCAAACCTATCGCACCACCGAAAGCGTCCGAGTTGGCAATCCAAAAATTGCTTGTTGGCCCTCATCTGGTACAATTCGCCAACTGCCACTCAATAAATTTAGTCATCCCAAAGCTAGCGCCTTTGATATTGGCGCTGTTGAGGGTGTAAAAATATTTGCCACTTTTCCTGGCACAGCTGAGAGAATCGATACTCCTACTATGCCAGGTGGTGATGGATATGGGATAAGTGTTAAAATTACCACAATTATTAATGGTATCCCAGCTGCCCTGATCTTTGGTCATATGTATAGCTCAACAATTAGACAAGGAGAAACTAAGCAAGTTGAGGTAGGAGAGCTAATTGGGCTTGTTGATGATTCTGGCTATAGGTATGGTACAGATGGAGAAAAAATAATAACAAGCTTTGGCAACCACCTTCACTATGAAGTAAAGACCAATCCCCCATACTTACTTAAGATTGAGGATCTTGTGCCTGATGGCGTGGGTGCAATTCGACGATTTAACAACAACGATCCAAATGATGATCAAGTCTATGACTGCTACCAACAATAACCGCCCACTAGCGTACACACAACTAAACGACAGCCCGCAGCTACGTCAATTTGGTTGGACCAGAAAATTGTTATACCTGGCAGTTGCTAGTGTTTTAATTGCCTTACTACTCAAAGCCCTAACTCCCACTCAAGTGGAAGAGCAAGCCATTCTGCAAAAAAACTACAACAACACTGTTAGTCAGTTCAACAATGTTACTTATTCGGGCGACGTGGTGTTAATTCCCAAGAAATTGCCTGTTGTTGAAACAGAAACTATCACTATTGAAACAAATGCCTTCATTAATACCTTCCTCACCAATTTTTCTCTGACTGCCGATCCAGCTCCAGAAAAGGGTTCTACCTATCCACAAATATATTCAAGTCTAGACTACAAACTATATATTCTTCCAGAATCAAACACTTTCCAACTAGTAAGCAAAAACCCACCCCCCTCAGGTGTGGTTGGCGAGCAAAAAGCGTTAGCAACTGCTCAAGAAATTGTCGACAAGCTCTATCCTGACGCCAAACTTCAACCACTCTTGGCGCACGTTTCTTTGGGTTCAAGTGCTGGTGGAGAAGTTGTGCCAACCACCTCAGATAAAGCCGACATCGCCGCCATCCCTTTTACCATCCAGGCTGCAAATCTGCCCGTGTATTCTGGTCAAAGTTTGAATCCTGTTGTTGTGGTTTGGATCAACAGCAGCAATAAACTTCAAAAACTCCAGGCTGAAACAACATATCTTTCTGCTTCCGCCCAAAGATCGTATGACACCATCACTTATACTCAAGCCCTTCGAAACATCAATGATGATCAAGCTAGTATTGCCAGTAGTATATACTTAGATCCGGGTCAGGTTTCCTACGATCAAATCACCGCCGGCTCTCTAAATTCTGCTGGAGTTGAGTACCACACCGACCCAGAAACAGGAGAAGCCGTCCCCTACTACCGCTTTAGTGGCGACCTGACCGACGCTCAAAACAAAACCTTCCAGGCAGAGGTGATCACCCCCGCCATTCAAACTAAATTTTCAAATTAATGACGCCACTCCCCACCACCTCCCCTAATCACTCACTACCCTCACAACCTCACCCAAATCAACAAAAGACAGCTTCAACTCAAAATGATAAGATTAGAGTGTATGTACTGCCTGTAACCAAAAACAGGTTGTTTGTTGTTGGTTAAAAAGATGAAAGAACATCCGATACCACAGGATATTACCAGTTATCGGTTTCACATTGTTGGCAGCATGACGCTGAAACAGTTTGGTGAGGTCTTGGTCGGTGTGTTAATCTCATTAGCTATTTATCAAACTAATTTGGTTTTCATCGTCAAGTGGCCGTTGATTGTTTTATTCACCGGTGGCGGCTTGTTGGCAGCTTTTGTGCCAATCGAAGAGCGGCCAATCAGCCATTGGCTGGCGACGTTTTTTGGCATTATTTATAAGCCGACACAATTTTTTTGGAAGCGGGCACAAAATATTCCAGAACCATTCCTCTACAAAGGCGACAAGGATAATTTAATTCAGGTTAAAGAAGTCGACCTCACTCCTCAACGCCGACAGCGAATTAAAGAGTTCCTCAACAGCACTAAGTCCATCACCCCCAACCCAGAGGACCTAACGGTTTACGAAGAACAACAATTGTCGGTGGTAATGAACCTTTTTGAAACCAGCCCTCAAGCAGTGGCTAGTAACAACCCGACCAACATTCAAAAACCAACCCTCACTATTCGGGTTAGACCATTACTGCGACTCGAGCAAACGCCAGAAAATATTCCAGTTGGAGCAGTCTTCTCGCCACAACTAGAAGCTGCCCAAACCATGCCTAATGTGATCCTACCCGATCCAGTGGCAGCCACCACCTCTGAGTATTCAGATAAAAAAGATGTCTTTCTAAAGACTGAACAGGTGGCGCAAAACATCGAAATTCCAGAAGAAGAAGCCATTTCTATCAAGCCCACAACCAAAGCAAAGTCAGAAGAGTTGGAAAAGTATAAACACGACGTTTCAGACTTAGGGCCTCAAGTTTTTTTTGAGCAGCGGCCCAACACAAAACAAAACACCCTTCAATCAGCCACTCAGGCCACGTTTAACGCTGCCCTGCCATTTCCCGATCGTCCGACCGAGCCCAACCGAGTGGTAGGAATGGTGTTAACTAAAGACAACCAAATTTTAGCGAATGCGATTGTTGAAATTTCGACCGAAAAAGGCAGTGTTGTCAGAGCCGTCAAAACCAATCCACTAGGTCAGTTCTCAATCACCACTCCACTCAGACCCGGTCAATACTTAGTAGAAGTGCAAAAAGATGGTTTTGTCTTTGAGCCAATTCAAATTACGCTCAAGGATTCAATTGTTGACCCGCTGGAAATTCGTAGTAAATAGACCTATTGCGAAATAAGAATGACAGCACTTTCACATCTATTTGGCATTTTTGTATGTTACATCTTTACCCAAGTGACATAGGCAACTATCGTCAATCTGTGCCTTCAAAAATGCTCAAATATATGCAAAATTAACAGTATTGCTTATTTCGCAATAGGTCTAATGAGGATAAGATGACGGGTAACTATGGCTGCTGATATTATTTCATCCACCACCCAACAATTTTTAGATATTCACGATATCACCAACAATTTTGTGATCATGAAAGATGGCACAGTTTCGATCATTTTGACTGTTGACGCCATGAACTTTGGTCTCTTGGCCGAAGAAGAACAAGACGCGGTGATGTATGCCTATGCCGGTCTGCTTAATTCACTTAATTATCCAATTCAAGTAGTAATTAATTCGCAAACTAAAGACGTCACTTCCTACCTTTCTCTGCTCAAAGATCAAGAAGCTGACGCTTCAAATGAAACCATCCGCAAACGGATTCGTCAATACCGTGAGTTTGTGAGTAATTTAATTCACGACCGGAATGTGTTGGATAAAAAGTTTTACGTGGTGATCGCTGCCAACTCAATTGAGCTTGGTTTTGCCGGCGCCAAATCGGTTTTGCCAGGTCACTCAAAGTTTGACATTACTTCAATCGAGCGCTCGCTCTTACTAGAAAAGGCTCAAAATATCCTAGAGCCGCGCCGAGATCACTTAATCGCTCAGTTTGCCCGAATTGGCTTGTTCTCTCGCCAACTCACCACGCAAGAAATCATTCAACTGTTCTATATTCGTTACAATCCCGAAGCTGCCGAGGGACAGCACATCGCGGAAAGTAGTAGTTATGCCAGCCCTCTAGTAGAAGCAAGTATTCAAGGAAGTCCTATGAACATTGATCCAACCACCTCCGCCGTTAGCGGCATGTCCCCGGTATCACCCCAGCCAGCAGCTAACCTGCCCAATACGGCGCCTAGCCCAATGCCGATGTCCCCAACCCCAGACATGCCAACCACACCTGGTTCAACTCCCTTAGTTCCAACTGAACCAACCTCACCAATGACAGCATCCACAACATCGATTGAAACTCCAACAGAAATACCTGTTCCGGCACCCCCAACTTTGGCTGAAATGCCGGCCGATCCAACCATATCAACTCCTACACCGATGGCTGCCTCGACTGATACTATTGCTAATACAACCGATGATCCAGTGGCGATTCAGAAAAACCTAAATAGTGTGGTTCAGCAAATGGGAGTGAGTGCCCCACCAAACACACTAAACACACCGCCTATTTCATCACCAACCTCACCACCAGTCTCAGCCGATCCAACGATCTCAGCTGATTCACCAACTACAAGCTCTGTTCCGACAACCGAGACTTCAACCCAGGTGCCAACCTCAGAACAAGCCAATATGGACACACAACCAATGTTGCCGGAGATTCCCGAGATATAATTGGTTGATAGCCAATACGGTCGCCTTTCCCAATAAAACCAGAGACAGTAAAACTAGAGAGTTGGCGGTTGTGGTTTAGAGTGTGTACAATAAGGACTAATGCCCGATTTACTATCGACTATTTTGCCGTTCGGCAAAAAGAAGAAATCAGCTGCATCTGAGGAAGAACTCCAGGATCAAAAGAACCTTGAGAAAATCAAGCAATTTTCTCGGGGTTTAGTGACTATTCAAGATATTATTGCCCCAGAGGCAATTGAGGTTGACTTTACCTTCCAAAAAATCAACTCTACCTATACCCGCACTCTGTTTGTGGCTGGCTATCCCAGAACGGTGCCCGCCAATTGGTTGTCACCGCTGATTAACTTTCCTCATCAAATCAGTACCGCCATGTTTATTTTTCCGGTCGATTCAGCCGAAATTCTAGATAACTTAAAGCGAAAAATCACTGAAATGGAAGCTGAAATCCAGTCTGACCTGCGCGCCGGCAAAATTTCTAACATTAACACCGAAGTTAAGTTAGAGGATGCCCGCTACATTAGAGAAGAGTTGGCTAAAGGCTCTGAGCGGTTTTTTCAGTTTGGTCTCTACATCACCATTCAAGCCAAAGATAAAGAACAATTGGATAAAGTGACCAAGGCCGTTCAATCAACCTTGGGTGCCTTGTTGATCGTCTCTAAAAAGGCCACCCTCCAGATGGATGAAGGTTTTAAAACTACGCTGCCGATGGGTAGCGATAAACTCTCGATTACCCGCAACATGGATACCACTTCTTTAGCCACCACTTTTCCATTTACTTCTTCGGAGTTAACTATGGAAACCGGCATTATGTACGGCATCAATGAGCACAATGATTCGCTGGTGATTTTTGACCGGTTTAAGATGGAAAACGCCAACATGGTTATTTTTGCCAAGTCTGGTGCCGGCAAGTCTTATACGGTCAAGCTGGAGATTTTGCGTCAACTAATGTTTGGGACTGAGGTGATTGTAATGGATCCTGAGCATGAGTACGAAGAAGTGGCCAAAGCAGTAGCCGGCGAATACATTAATTTTACTTTTAACTCGACTGCCAAAATTAATCCGTTCGACCTTTCGAATATTTATGAAGAAGGCGCTAACGAGTTGGGACAAAAAATTATTTCAATTCATGGTTTGCTAAAAGTTATGTTGGGTGAAATGTCGGCTCAACAAGAAGCTTTACTCGACCGAGCCTTAGTGGCCGCCTACAAAGCCAAAGGCATCACCCCAGATCCGGGCACTCAACAAAACGAGCCGCCACTAATGGAGGATGTTTACAAAGCTTTAATTGGTATGGAAAACCAGGACTCGGCCGATATCGCCGCTAGATTAGAGAAGTTTATCACTGGTTCGTTCCGAGGTATTTTTGACCAAAAATCCAATATTAATATCACCAGCCAGTTCACCGTCTTTTCTGTGAGAGAAATGGAAGAAGTCATGCGGCCAATTGCGATGTATGTGATTTTGGACTTTATCTGGACCAGGGTGCGAAAAACCCTGAAACGCCGCCTACTAATTATCGATGAGGCTTGGTATTTTATGAAACACCCGGACTCAGCTTCATTTATTTTCTCGATGGTCAAGCGCGCCCGAAAATATTATCTTGGTATCACCACTATCACCCAAGATGTCGAAGATTTTTTGCACAACGATTACGGCAAAGCCATCGTCACCAACGCCTCAATTCAATTGTTAATGAAACAATCAACCGCCTCAATTCCTGTTTTAGCCGAAACGTTTTATTTGTCGCAAGGTGAGCGCCAATTATTGGTCACCTCTGATATTGGGGAGGGCATCTTTTTTGCCGGTCAAAATCACGTTGCTCTCAGGGTTGTTGCTAGCGAAGAAGAACACGGCATTATTACCACTAATCCAGAGGAAATATTTAAACGCCAACGATTACTAATGCATAGCACTGTCCAAGAAACCCCAGACCGGACTCTTACCCCATTACAAGTGCAAAAGAATAAAAAAACACTCTTTGACCAAGTAGTTGAAAACAAGTTATTTAATAAACAAACTGATTGGGAAAGCCAAGAATCTAGTGCTAGTGTCAACAACACCAATCCTTCCCAAATTACGCAAACAGTTGGGACGCAAATTGGGATAAAACCATCCCAGCCGCCTCAACAACATAGTTACAACCCAGATAGCATCGACAACTATTCTCCGCCAAACTAAACCACAGTAGGTCTATTAGATAAAAATTAGCCCTTGATTTTTGTGAATAACCCTGTGTATAACTGTGATTACTAGAGTTCGCTGCCCCCAACCCTCGTTATTAAATAGTTTGATAGATCGTTTGTTATGGATGGTCAGTCCTTTTCTACAACTCAGATTACCTCGCTTTGGAAGCAGTACTGTGTTTATATTCAGCAGCAGCTGAGCCCAGCCGTCTACAACACTTGGATTTTATCTAATCCGATTACTCAAATTGAGTTGGTTGGGGTTGACAAAGCTCGGGTGACAATCACCAGCCCAACCGCTTTTCACTCAACTAATTTGAACAAGAATTTACATCTCCAAATCAAACAAGTACTTGACTCGATCTTAGATCGTTCGTGTGATATCCAATATCGAGTTGGCAATCCAGTTTTTGGCCAACATGACGATTTTGAACAACCAATCTCTGCGCCGACCAGCGTGCCAAGGCAAACTCAACCCTCCTATAGGTACAGTCACCAGTCGTCGAGCGCCTTTACCAACTCTTTTTCAGCCAACTCAGATCAATCGCCTCGAGTAGAAGATTTATTCAGCCAAGAACGGTTGTCTGAAGCGGCTCAAGACAGACTTGAAGCTCAAGCCCGCGGCATCGGCTTGCGCTCTGACTACACTTTTTCAACCTTTGCCGTCTCTACCACTAATGAGATGGCTCACGCCGCTGCCACCGCCGTTTCCAACCGACCTGGTTTGTCATATAACCCGTTGTTTTTATACGGCGGCGTTGGCGTTGGTAAAACCCATTTAATGCAGGCGATTGGCAATAATATTCTTAAAAACAACCCGTTAGTTAAAATTTTATACTGCACTGGTGAAGAGTTTACCAACGAGATTGTCAACGCCATTCAAACCAAAAAAGCCCGGAACTTCAAAGAAAAATATCGAACCGTCGATATTCTGTTAATTGATGATATTCAGTTTATCGCCGGTAAAAATGCGGTCCAAGAAGAATTTTTTCATACTTTTAATGCCCTCACAAAAGTTAACCACCAAATCGTACTTACCTCAGATAGACCGCCGCATGAAATTACCCTTTTAGAGGATCGGTTGCGTTCTAGATTTGAGGCCGGTTTAATGATCGATATTCAGCAGCCATCTTTTGAGCTGCGCACTGCCATTTTATTAGTCAAGTCAAAAGCCCAAAACCTACCAATTTCTATCGAGATGGCAAAAACCATCGCCGCCAGGGTTGATAGTGCCCGAAAAATTGAAGGCATCATCACCAGCATCCGATCTGAAATCGAACTCAAGAAAAAAGAACTTAGCCCGGAATTGATTGATGAAATTTTACAGCTAGAGATTGAAACTAAGCGACCGCGAATTAAAGTTGCGCCTGGTGATATCATTAAAACCGTGGCCAATCACTATCACATCAAGCAATCTTCACTCAAAGGTCATAGTCGAATTAAAAGTTTGGTAACAGCTCGTCATGTCTGTATGTTTTTACTAAAAAAAGAACTTTCCTTGCCTTTAACCGAAATTGGTCGTTGGTTTGCCGGTCGGGATCACACTAGTGTTCTGCACGCAGTCAATAAAGTCGAGAGAGAAATGAATATTGATGATTTACTACAACAAGATATTTCCGCGCTTAGGACAACCTTAACTGCAATTTCTCATTAAAGTTGCTTGGAGCTTAAAAAAGTTATCCACGGATGTGAATAACGCTGTTGAAAAGATGTGGGTTAGAACGTGTGGCGTTGTGTATAAATTGAGACATTGTGTATGAGTGCTGACTGTTTATCCGCAAATCCACAATCAATCCACAATTGTTGTCAACAAAAAAGACCGGAGTTTTCAACGCTGTTTTCGCAGTGGTTTTTTATGGCTTAGATATCGGGTTTATTCGCAAAAATCCAGTTTCTCTACTACTAATACAACTACTTTATATTATATTAGGAAGACGGAACTATGAAACAAATTGTATTACAAGAAAATTTCCAACAAGCACTTAATTATCTTCAAAAGGCAATTCCTACTCGTCCCTCATTGCCAATTCTTTCATCGGTTTTGCTAGAAGTCACTAAAAAAAGCTGCACGATTGCTGCTACCGATCTGTATTTTGGCGTTAGAGCCCAAGTGCCAACTAAAGTCGAAGCAGAAGGTAATTTAACCGTACCAGGCAAGCAATTAAAAGAAATCATTCAATCATTTCCAGCTGGATCAGTTACCATTGAGCAGAAAGACACTCAACTTGATATTATCTCGGCGGTTGGTAAGGCTTCTCTACCGATTCAAACCAGCCAAGAATATCCGCCTTTTCCCAAAGTTGAAGGAGAAAAGTTTGTTTTACCTAGATCGGTAATCGATGACATTAAAAAATACGTGATTAAAAGTACTTCACTCGATCCTACTCGACCGGTACTAACTGGTGTCTATCTTGAGTTTTCCCCCGAAGGACTAACTGTCGCCGGCACCGACGGCTTTAGATTATCAGTGCTGTCTATACCGCTAAAAACTAAACAAATCACTTCGTTGATTATTCCCGCTAAAGTCTTAGAAGAAGTCCAACGGATTGCCGAGTTGCTTCAAGTTCAAGAACTCTCATTCTCAGTTTCAGAAGAGCTGAAACAAGTTTTCTTTTCCTTTGACGAGGTTGAAGTATTTGCCCGGTTGATTGACGGCGAGTATCCCCCATTCCGCCAAATTATTCCTGAATCTTTTACCACCCAAATCACTGTTTCAACCGCTGAGTTTCAGGATCAGTTGAAGCGAGGTCTGATTTTTTCGAGAGAATCAAGTATCGTTCTACTCCATTTCTCTGAAACAGAGCTCAAAGTGAGTGCCCTCTCCTCGACTGCGGGTAACTACGAAGGCGTGGTTGGTCACTCAAAAATAACCGGGGAAGTTGGTTCGATTGCTTTTAATGCAAAGTATGTACTCGATTATTTACAGACAATTCAATCAGAATCACTCACAATGTCGCTTAAAGGCAGTCAAAAAGCCGCTGTTTTTAAGTCTCAAGACGAGCTTAATTATTTACACCTAATTATGCCCTTTCGGATCAATCAATAGTTTAAGTTTTTAAGACAGAATAGTTTTAATCCTATGATATAATGCCAGCTTATGACAAAACGAACCTGGAACCCAAAAAAACGCAAACGAGTTAGAAAACACGGCTTTTTAAAGCGGATGACTTCTCTTTCGGGCAGAAATGTTCTGAAACGAAGACGGGCTAAACAAAGACGAAAACTAACAGTGATTGTCCCTCACACGTAAAAACCCATGCTAGCGAAAAAATACAAACTTGATTTACATCATCAACTAGATTTTTTCAAAACAGCTCACCGTATTTTTACAGAACAGTTTACGGTGTATTGGAAGTTGGCTCCCACCCAATTATTTGGGCCACAATTTCAGGTAACTATCGCCAAGGGAACCGTCAAAACAATTGTTGAAAGGAACGCCCTCAAACGAATTATATATGATCTTTGTGCACCACTGGTGGTAGCGCACCCAAAAACTCAATTGATGATTGTAATTGTGATTAGACGCGCTCAGGCTTTACAATTTGTACCAAGATTAACCGCCGAACTTGCTCAATTATTTACCACTCACTCATGAAATTAACGCTTTTTATCTATCGATTTACTCAATCCTTTCGTCACTTACTGATTCTTTCGGGATTCGGTACAATCAGTTACTGTAAACACACCCCGACTTGTAGTCAGTATTACCTTAAGACCATTCAAACTGAAGGATGTATAAAAGGCTTAGTAAAAGGAACTTGGAGACTTCTCCGGTGTTGGTAAACTATGTTTCAGACAATTTCTCAATATATTACTGAAGTACTGTTGTTTTTATATCAGTACTCAGGTAATTTAGGCGTAGCAATCTTGCTTTTTACCGTGATTATCCGTTCCCTCCTCTTCCCCTTAACCACTTCTTCACTCAAAGCTTCAAAGAAAATGAAGGAACTACAACCTGAGTTAGCTAAGTTGAAAAAGAAACACGGCAAGGATGCGGCGGCGCTCCAAGCCGCTCAAATGGAGATGTATAAAAAGTACAACGTTAATCCTTTGGCTGGTTGCATCCCCCAATTAATCCAGCTGGCGGTATTGATTTTTCTCTATCGGGTTTTTATCTCGTTTTTGAATCAATCTGAAATCAATGGGATTGCGATTAATCCTAGTTTTTTATGGCTTGATTTAACCAAACCCGACGGCTTCTACATCCTGCCAGTTTTGGCGGCTGCCACTCAATTCATTCTCTCATTTATGATTGCTCCGGGCGCTGAACAGCCGGATTTAGTTTCTAACATTAGTAAGAAAAAAGTGATTGTTGAAGCGAATAAAAAAGAAGAAAATGTGGCGGACATGGCCGTCAGTATGCAGCAACAAATGTTGTATATTATGCCAATCATGACAGGCTTCATTGCTTTGCGTTTTCCCTCAGGTTTGGCTTTATATTGGGTAGCCACCACTATTTTTAGTATTGTTCAACAATGGTATGTGACTGGACCAGGTGGTCTGAAAACATACTATCAGCGCTTGGCAGCAAAATTAGCTGGCGTTTAAACTCATATTCAAAAAAGAAAGGTTATATGACAATTAATACTTTTTTAACTCAACTCGCTGAGCACTGCGGAGTGTCTGCTGAATTAATTACCGTCGATCAAAAAGAAGACGGTGACTATTTAAAAATTTCCCTTGGTTTACCAGAAGAAGATTCCGGCCGCTTTATTGGTTTTCACGGCGATACACTTGAATCCTTGCAAAGAATCTTAAGAATAATTTTTCAAGAAAAAACCGAGGCGGATGCAGCCGAAAAAGGCAAACGGATTTTGTTAAACATCAACAACTACCGTCAAGACAGAGCGGAACGGCTAGAAGAAATTACTCACTCCGTTGCTCAAAAAGTGCTAGAAACTAATTCTCCATTTACTTTTCAATCATTTTTGCCCGCTCATGAACGGTTTATCATTCACACCACTCTTTCAGAACTGCCAGAAGCCGACCAACTAGAAAGTTTGTCAGAGGGCGAAGGCCGCTTGAGACGACTAACTATTAGAAAGAAAAACTAATTACATGAACTTAGTGATTAACACCGATGGCGGATCGAGAGGTAACCCGGGCGCGGCTGCCATTGGGATTCTAATTTGTCTAGAGGGAAAACCTTCAATCAAGTTAAAACAAGCAATTGGGATTGCTACCAACAACGAAGCTGAGTACACCGCCGTCTTAACCGCACTTAATTGGTTGCTTTCAAAATCTACTAAGCTACAGCCCACTCAAATAACCTGGAAGCTAGATTCAAAGTTAGTAGTAGAGCAACTGTCTAGAAAATGGAAAATTAAAGACGACCGAATGTACGCTTTAGCTGATCGTTGCTGGCAAAAATTATCACAACTACCCTGCCCATCTCATTTTGTTCATATTCCCCGAGAAGAAAATAAAGCTGCTGACAAACTGGTTAATCAAGCCTTGGACGAGAGCAAATCTTAAAACTTCAAAATTACTAATACCACTCACTTAGCGCTCTGGACTGGTCTTTTAGGCCTCAGACTTTTACAATCAGTTAGCAGTAAGAACTAACAATCAAAATCAAATGTCTAGAAATGTCGTTACCACTGAGTTTGTGGCAGATCAACCATTAGTGGTGATTCTTCATCACGGCCAATTTTTAGCTACCGCTTTTGAACGCCAACTCTCTCAAGAACAAGTCCAAATTGAGTCGCATACTTTGTCCGAGTTGAGTCAGTCGACAGCCATTCAAGCAAGATTGGCGAGCGCTTATAAACTTGTTTGGGTGACCGATATTCAATTTTACCTGGATTTTAAATCTGATTTTAATGGGTTAGAAGAGATTTTAAGACCCTTACAAAACAAAATCACCATCGTCTTACCAGTGATCGGACAGTTTCAAGAGCAAGTACCCGGAGAAATCCCATTTGCTCAGGAATTATTTAGAGTCCAGGCTGAAGCTATTCTCCTTTTTAACAACCTATTGCCCAATGCAATTTTCATTTTCGGTCAAGATATTATTGATCCCAAACTAGAACTATCCGCCTTTTCGCTGCTCTGCCAAGATTTATCTCAAGCAAAACTCTACCAGCCATCAATAAATTTTCATCCTCAAGCTGTAGTTAGTTTTTTGGAGCGGGCAAAAACTTACTTCTTAAAGCCACAGCACACCAGCACAGTGATCAAAGGCAACTCGGTTAAGGCGACCGAAGTGGTCAAACAGCTAAAACAGCGCTATCAGTCATATCACTTCTCTCCCCTAGATATTCAGGAGGTACTGGTTAGTTCACAACCAACAATTCCATTTTCAGTTGTCGAAAATTTTGTCACCGATGATGCTGAGGCGTTAATCACCAACTTTGCCAAATCACTCCCCTCTCCCAGATATGTGCCCGCTGTTTCGGTTTGGGAAACAGTGTTTGGCCCCTTAATGGTTGCGGCAAGCGTTAATACAAAGTCACAACCGGTAAAAGAAGCACAAGAACTTTGGTTAGGTATGGCTGATTTAGGCATCAGCGAGTCAGAACCTACTCCAACCCCAACTTCACAACCCAACCCAAACCAATTTTTTAATGAGCAACCAGAAGAAACAGAAAAGGCTGGTTCTCGACTAAAAACCACTTCCCAAACTACTACTGATGACCATCAAACACCAAACGAACAATTCGACTTAAATCAAGAAATTCAGCAGCTGTTTACCAAAACTCACCTAGGCCATCAACGGACGCAAAAAAAGAAAACTCAAACCGAGAAAAAAACAATCTCCAAACGCTCAAAGAAGCGGACAACTTTCTTTTACAGTGGGCTGGCTTTTACCGGCATGGGCTTGGGAATTATCTCTTTGGCGGTTGTTTTTATGGTGAGCGTCCAGATGCTACGTCGTTCAGTGAGCGACTTTTTGGTTCAGCCAGTATCCGGCGATCCCCAAAACCTTAGTCAAAACTTGGCTCCTCAGCTCAAACGCTTGTCAAAAATTGTTGGTCTTCAAACAGACACTTATTCAACAGTTTTGAGTTTACCAGCTCTAGAAGAAGCGCAGCTACTTGCTTCTATCAGTGATAATTTAATCAACACAACTGAACAATCGCTGAGGGCCGATCAGTTGGCTGAAATGCTTTATTTACAGTCAATGGGTTTAGATAGCGGTGACGTGCTCCTAACCACCGCAAATTTAAGCACTCAGGCTGTTACAGCCTATGAAAACCTATCTACCTTGTACGCTGAGTTAGCCGACGAAAGCTCGCCCCTTCTTCAATCGGACCAACTCAGCGCTGCTATTCAAAGCTATGGGGAACAACTAAAACAAAAAAAAGACGGTTTAGCTGCGTATCAACAAATTTCTCCCTTGATTGGCGATTGGCTGGGTGTTAACCAGAAGCGAACCTACGCCGTGTTGCTCCAAAACAATCAGGAGTTGCGACCAACCGGTGGTTTTCTTGAAGACGTGGCGTTACTGACTTTTAACCAGGGAACACTCACTTCAATTAGAGTTTTAAGTTCGGAAGAAATTGACAAACAACTTGGGGGTTTGGTGGTGCCGCCAGAAGAGATAAAAAAGTATCTCGGCGAAAAATACTGGCATTTTTTTGACAGCAACTGGAATCCCAACTTTCCAGATGCCGCCAATCAAATTACCTGGTTTTTAGAAAAAAGCCTTGGGGTTGACGTCGATGGGGTTCTAACGATTGATTTGTATGGACTTGAGAACATTTTGGAGAAAACCGGCCCATTGGATTTACCAGATTATAACGAAGTGGTGACCCATAAAAATCTTCAGGATCAATTTGAGTTCCACTCTGAAGTTTCTCTGGTTGATAACAAAGAAGACTACCGGAAAAAAGTGTTTGAAGAAATTCTTAAAAAGATCTCTACGCTGCCAAAGGAAAAAGCGATTCCACTTTTTGCCGCTCTCCAGCAAAACTTTGCAGAGTATCATATCTTGGCTTCATTTAAGGCAGCTGACGAACAAAATACAGTCAAAGCTCTTGGTTGGTCTGGGGCGTTGCTTCAACCAGACTGCCCTCCCCAACTAGAAGCAGACAACTGTTTGGTTGATGTGGCCGCTCAAATTGAAGCCAACGTTGGGATCAATAAAGCTAATTATTACCTAGAGCGGACAATTGACGACCAAGTAGCCTTAACTGCCACCCAAGCCGCTCATATCCGGACGATTACATATCACAACACCGCTCAAACGGAGTCTTGGCCAAAAGGTTCTTATAAAGTGTTTGCTAGGCTGTATTTGCCGGCGGCGGCGATTGGTGAAACCGTACTGATTGATGGCAAGCCAATCGAGCCGGATTCCTTGTCGGTTAAAAATGAAAACTTGAGGAGAGTAATTGGTTTTTTCCTCGAAGTCCCGGTCAAAGAATCTCGAGCGGTGGTGATCACCTACACCCTTCCCTTTCAGAACCAAAGTAAGGCCTTTTCTTACGCTTTTTTTGAGCAGCAACAACCGGGTTTTGGACAAACCCCTTTTTCGCTACAAATCAAACCAGCCGCTGAGTTAAAACCAGTGTTGATTGCTCCTCAGGCCGAGTTTAAAAACAACGTCGCCTCTTTCTACAAGGATTCGGTTGGTCATAGTTTTTATGGCATATCTTTTAA
>PFDH01000037.1 GCA_002772705.1 Candidatus Pacebacteria bacterium CG10_big_fil_rev_8_21_14_0_10_44_11
AAGCTAAGGCAATTACTTTGAGTAGTCTGCTCACTCAATCTGTCGATTTACTGAAACTAGATATTGAAGGCGCTGAGCTGGCCGTTCTGGCGGAAGCGAAAGATGAACTGGCAAATGTTTCAAAGATTTTTGTTGAGTTCCATCCAACTGAAAATCAGAAATTAGAAGATTTGGAAGATTTGCTAACTGAGATTGGGTTTAAAGTTACATTCTCTAAACACGGTGCTACCGTGTCAAGAGATAAAGCAACAGGGATGGTCTTGGTGGGAGCTACAAATCTATCTCATACTATTAATGAAAGATCATCAATGCCGCATTAATCCTATCTCCCATTCATCAGCCTGATCAAAATTAGACTCTTGCTCACCATCTGAAGGTATATATGCGTGAACCTTGAATTTTGCCTGATGAAGTTGTTTGGCCAATTTTAGTCCACTATATTTTCTCAACGCAGAAAACTGCAAAGTGTATTCTCTTTAAATGATTGAGAGTCACCTCTGTGCGCAATAATTGGGTTCATAATGACTTTTGGTTTTGGGTGACTAGATTTCTTTTCGAGTTGAAGCACCCTCAACATTTATTAAACTTCCAATTTTATCAGGCAAATTATCTATCCCAGCAAACTCTCTTACAACAATTGAAGTAATCTTTCCTTGCAACTCTGGTTTTATATGCGGAAACGTCATTTCTGATTCCCCTCCAATACTTTCGCAATCGTCTTCAATCAAAATATCTGGCAATAACTCCTCAGCCACATCTTTGTAAGTTTGTCCTTCTTTTCGAAACAGCAGATTAGTAAAATCTGGAAAGCCATATTTTTCCAAAACATTTTTAACATCATTAAGTTCATCAGGTGTGGTGCGTGAAGTTAAATAACAAATTTCTGCTCCCTGAGCCATCCATTTTTTCAATTTCTCAATAACATTTCCCACAGGAATGTAACTGGTAAAATCATTAATACCCTCTACCCCATTCATTGATTGCTGGACTCTTTCGGCTCTATCAACCCGAGCTCCGGCGGCGTGCATGATTGCCGTGCCTTCAGTAAAAATCAGTATCTTCATAATCGAAGTATAGCAGACACTTCTCGTTAATCTGCAAAAAAGAATAATTGTCAGCTAATTACAAAGAAGTAATTATCACACGTCATGACATTGTTTTCAGTTATACTACTCCTATGCTTGGGATACTCTTTGCAATTCTATGCAGTTTTTTTGTTGCTTTCGCTACTATTTTTTTGCGCAAGAGTTATAGAGAACTACAACCTTCAATTGCTTTTCTGTTTGATGCACTTTTTGGATTGTTAATTTGGGTACCCCTCGCTCTTTTCATGGGCATCTCTGAGTCAATGAGTTGGAATGAAGCTATATTTTATGCAATAATGTCTGCCATATTATCGGAGGCGATTGTCTTTTACGCACTCTCACATGGTGAACTTGCCGTCACAGCTACAGTATTAGCTACTTACCCTGTGTATACAGTAATCTTTTCCAGATTTCTCAACAATGAAATGCTTTCGCTAACAGTTTCACTTTTTGTATTTCTGGCAATACTAGGTAGCATCATTGCTAGTTTACCCAATCAGATTAACAAAAATGAGTTTAAACTTGAAAAAAAGATTTTGTGGCCGTTCATTGCGGCAATTGGAATTGGTCTTTCTGATACCATCTCCAAAGGTTTTATCAACAGATCAGCAGACTTCAGTTTTCTGTTTGCGTTGGGTTTTATCCAGATTCCAGTAGCGATTGCTTACCTAAGAATAGAGAAAGAGTCTCTGATCAAAGCTGTTAAAGGCGTAGTTCGACAGTTTCAAGATTATAAATTTGCTTTGCTGGGAGGCTTATTCAACATCATTGGAACTGGTTTTTTGTGGCTTAGTTTTTCTTTCGCTCCCGCTTCTATTGCCTCCCCCATCACTGGCACAAATGGTGCTTTATCAGTCATTTTTTCGAGATTGCTTTTGAAAGAAAAACTAACAGTTCACAAATATATTGGTATTGTTTTGGCTTTCATCGGAGTTTTAGGAATTGCTGTTTTGATAAGTTGAGCATTTTTTAAACTCTCACCGCCCCAAAGAAGTTGCTATTTTTACCTGCAAAGACTGTCGGCAATGGCACTACCTCTGTTGCCGGATCTAACTTGTTTGGCTGACTAGTAGCTTGAATTAACCACGGCATCCCAAATACATCTTTTCCCAGAAAAACTGCCATGTGCAGCGATGCCGGTTGCGTGGTGACACGAGCCTGATGAAAAAATAATACGTCTCCAACCTCAAATGGTTCTTTTTCTAAATCTATGTGCTGATACTTTTCTGAATTAGTAAAGAGCTCAAGAGAGCGATCACCCCTTGGTATAACTTTGCCCATAAATTCTGCTACCGCGTGAACCACCACCTGACAATTAACCCCCTCCTCTGTGGCAATCCCACATAACTGGGTTAAGAAACTAACGCCTTCGGCATACCGATGCGGTCCAACCCAATCCTCTTGTCCCAATTCTGCGTCAGGCTCAGACAGTTCGGCGTCAATCACAATTCTGTTTCGCTTCTGTCCATTCTTTGATCGCCTAATGTCCCCTTCCTTCAATCCATATGGAAAGCCAGCTAGGTGAGCCAGCAATACACTGAATTGACCTTGAAAATCTAAGAATCGCTCCATCAACCAGTATTGAGAATACTGCGAAGTGTGCCATTCAGCATGAGCTTGCTCCATCAATTGCAGCTGCGCTTTTGAACCCAAATCTCCCTGACCAAAAGCAGTTTCTTTGGCTATTACTGTCCCACTGGGTACAACGCCATTTACAACTTGGTTTTCAAGCTTAATTCCAGGGAGATCTTTTTTGGGATCTAGATTGAGAACACCCGTTAGCTTGTTTTGCTCTTTTGTTACCATGCAAATAAGGGAAAGTTGGCGGTCATTGTTTTGACTTCACGTTTGATCTTCAACAAAACTGGATCTTTGTCTGCTGATTTTCGAAATGCTTTCAAAAAGACCGTTCGTTCTTTCCTATCCTTGGGTAGCTGTTGTGCTGTTACGTGTTTGGCCACCTGGGCGATCCACTTAGCAATCTGGCGCATTTGCGGCTCCTTCATGCCTCGGGTAGTCACGAGGGGCGTGCCGATTCTAACACCAGACGGGTAAAAAGGCGAACCTTGCTCAGTTGGCACCGTGTTGCGGTTGGCATAAATGCCAGCTGCATCCATGGCATAGGCCACTTGGGTGCCTAGACCAATCCCAAACTGCGTCAAGTCAATGACCATCAGGTGAGTTTCAGTGCCATCCCCAACCAGTTGTAAACCTTGCTTTTGCAGTGCTTTGGCCAATGCGTCAGCATTCTTGCGAATTTGCTTGGCATATCTTTTGAAAGCTGGTGTCGCTGCCTCAGCCGCAGCAATGGCAATGCCGGCGGTGGTGGCGTTGTGTGGGCCGCCCTGTAATCCAGGAATAATCGCCGCATCAATTTTTTTGCCCAAATCGGGATCACGCTTCAACCCCCGTGGTGTGACCAAAATCATTGCTCCGCGCGGGCCGCGAAAAGTTTTGTGAGTGGTTGACATAATAACATCAGCGTATGGCACCGGCGACGGGTGCTCCCCCGCTACCACCAAACCAGCAACGTGAGAAATATCAGCCATTAACCAAGCACCAACTTTGTCGGCAATTTGACGGAACTTTTTAAAGTCCAGCAGGAACGGATACGCCGTGTTTCCTGCCACAATAATTTTTGGCTTGTGTTTGAGCGCCAATGCCTCAACTTCGTCAAAATCAATTCTAGCGTCAGCTTTGACTCCATATTGAACCGATTGGTAGAAGGTACCGCTGGCCGTCACTTTTGGATGGCCGTGGGTTAAGTGCCCGCCCATCGACAACTTTAAACCCATGATTGTGTCACCAGGTTGAAGCAAAGCAAAGTAAATGGCCAAGTTGGCCGGGCTGCCGGAATATGGCTGAACATTGACATACGGCACCCCAAACAACTTTTTCACCCGCTCAATCGCCAGCAGTTCAATTTGATCGACAATTTGGTTGCCTTCATAATAGCGGCGGTTAGCATAACCCTCAGAATATTTGTTGGACAAACACGAGGCCAGCACTTTAGAAATCTCTGGTGAAACGACGTTTTCAGAAGGAATTAAGCCAATTTTTTCTTTTTGACGCTTCTCTTCTTGTGTGATTAGTTTGAAAACTTGATCTGGCATCCACTACCTTTCTTGAAGTCTTGGGGTATAATAAGCCTATAAGTAGAAAATAGTAATTGCTAATTAATGGAGAGCATACAATGCCAACACCAGAGAGTCAATCAAATTATCCTGATCTAAATTCACAAGTTGAAGGCCAAACAAAGCCAGCTGAAGCCTTGCTCCCTCATCAGTTAGTGACTGTAGCCATAGTTAGCCCTGTCAATGAATATTTAATTTCTAACAATGTTGGCGAACCTCAATGGAATGGAGCGGGATTTAGTGCGCAAAGAATTGTCTATGATAGTGATCTGCGTTCTAGAGTTGAAGGAAAATATGACCTGGTAGTTCTTATTGTTAGAAAACCAAGTCTACCTGTATCTCAGGCAGAGCGTGTTGCTAGAGAGTTTAGAGGTTCTGGAATCGAAGTGATGATAATTGATAATCCTATAGACCTTGGAGAGTATAAAACAGCAATTGCAGAGATTAAAGCCAAAGCAGTTGCAGTATTACAAGAGAAAAAAAGACAAACGATAGTGGTTGCTAACTCATATACTGATACTGAGAACGAATCCTAAATGTTTTCTACGTCCTCACAATACTGTGCGGCTGAGACTCAACAAACGCCGTTCTGGAAATTTTAATAAAGGTGGCTTTCTTTTGCAACTCTTTCAAATTTTTTGCTCCCAGATAACCTAAGCCTGCCCGCAAACCACCAATCAGCTGGTAAACATGATCTTCTAGTGATCCCCGGTGCGGTACCAAACCCTCTACCCCCTCTGGCACCAATTGCTTCGTTTTGCCCTTCTCCCACTCTTGACCATATCGGGCGGCGCTACCCTTTTTCATGGCTGAAATTGAGCCCATCCCTCGATACGATTTAAACATTTTGCCGTTCACTTCAATCATCTGACCCGGTGACTCGTCCGTGCCCGCCAACAGAGATCCCAACATCACAGTATCTGCCCCAGCCGCCAATGCCTTAACAATATCACCACTGGTTTTGATGCCACCGTCGGCAATGATGTAACCACCGGTCTCTTTGGCCGCTCTGACCCCTTCAACTACCGCGCTCAGCTGCGGCACGCCCATGCCAGACATCACCCGAGTGGTACAAATTGAACCCGGCCCCATGCCAACTTTGACCGCCGCCGCCCCAGCTTTAAACAGCGCCAAGGCGCCATCATAGGTTGCCACATTGCCAGCTATCACTTCAACTTTTGGAAACTGCTTTTTAATGTGTTTAATCGCTGCTATCACGTTTTTGGTGTGACCATGAGCACTGTCAATACAAATTTCTTTGGCTCCAGCTTTAACTAAGGCTTTGACTCGCTCCTCAAAGTCAGCACCAACCCCCACCGCCACCCCAACTTTATCAGTATGTTTCAAAACTTGTTTCAACTCAGCCGCCTGACCCTCCACCGAAAAATTGCGATGAATAATACCATAGCCACCCAGTTGAGCCAACGCAATCGCCATTTTAGCCTCGCAGACCGTATCCATTGGCGAAGCTACAAGCGGAATCCCCAACTTAATAGTTTTGGTCAAATTAGTCGAAACATCTGTTTGCGAAGGTGTAATGTCAGAATAATTAGGCAATAATAAAACGTCGTCATAGGTCAGATACTCTTGGAGGCTAGCTAGCTCTTGAGCGGTGAACATGGATCCCTTTCTTTAGATTGATACCCGTTTATTCCCATTCAGTGGTGCCTGGCGGTTTTGACGTTAAGTCATAGCAAACCCGGGCAATTCCGGACACCTGAGCCAGAATTTTTTCAACCATTGTTTGTAAAACTTCCTCTGGCAGCTCCATTCCAGGAATGGCCGGTACCCCGGTCATAAAATCATTAGTAATCATGGTTCGAATGGCAATTGACCGGGCGTCTTTTATGCCAAATGAAAGTGGTAACAACACTACCGGCACCTGGCTAATTGTCTTCATTAGCTGGTGTTTTAACAATAATTTGTTAACGATGGCGTCAGCTTGCCTGAGTTGAGCAAGAGTCTTGAGATTGACAAAAGTTGGGGTAATTTCTTCAACTTTGACCAATCTTTTTTTTCCAAAGAAAAAAGCCACTCTATTAACAGCATGGACTGTTTTAGGAATGGCTCTGGCCAATTTAATTAGAGCTGCCCAATCGGGCTTAACTTGACAGGTAATCCCCGCTAAATAGCTATAACTTCTGCCATCGCCTTGCACCCCAACCGTTCTGATTGGCAGCAGTCTGACTTGATACTTTTCAGTCGAAAATTTATCAATCTGCTTATTAATTTTGGCAAAGTCTGGGGTTTTGTACGGTTTTGTGGCCGCCAAAATTCTAATCCCCAATCCCGGTCCCGGAAACGGTTGCCGCCAAACCAAACTTTCGCTCAACCCCAACCCCGTTGCCAACTCCCTAACCTCATCTTTGTGATACTCACTCAACGGTTCAATCACTCTGCCCTGTGCCCGCAACTGCCGCACCAAAAAGGTATCGTTGTGGTGCGTTTTAATGGTCTGGGCTTTGCTGCTGACCAGACTGGAAGCACTTTCAATTAAATCCGGCCGGAGCGATCCCTGAGCCAAAATCACCTCGGCAGAATCTAGTCCCAGGTTAATGATGGCTTGTTGCGCCACTCTAACAAAGGTATCACCAATGATTTTGCGTTTTTGTTCTGGATCGGTCACTCGGTTGAGAGGTAGCGTTTGCGTGCCGTCAATTGTTGTTGTCGCCGTCAGAAATATGTTTTTCGCCTTAATCACTTTCAAGTTTAGACCAAGCTTTCTCAGGGCTCGCTCAACTTCGGCACTTTCATTTTTTCTCATCAAACCGGTGTCGATGTGAATGGCGTAAATCTGATCAGCACTCAGGGCTTTGGCTAACAGGGCGGCGCAGGTAGTCGAGTCAACTCCACCACTCAACAAAATTAAGACTTTTTTTATCCCCACCCGCTGCCGAATATATTCAATCGCTTTCTCTTCTCTATCTTCAATACTAAACGTAGGTGACAGGCCAGCAATTCCAAATAAAAAGTTGGAGAGCATCTTTTTGCCATTCAGCGTCAAATCAACTTCTGGATGAAACTGAACGCCATAAATTTTTTTCTCAACATTTTCGATGGCGGCTATCAGTCCGTCAGATCGCCCAATTACCTTGAAACCAGTGCCAACCAAGTCAACCGAGTCGCCATGGGTCATCAACACCATTTCAGTCTTGGACAAACCCTTAAACAATTCTGAGTCAATCTTCAACGCCACTTCGCATAGGCCGTCTTCTCTTCTCCGCTTCTTTTTAACACTCCCACCCGCTACAAAATTCATCAGCTGCATACCATAACAAATACCCAAAATCGGCTTGCCAAGGGTAAAAATTGCCGAGCTAACCCGAGGGGCAGCAGCGCTGTAAACGCTTTCTGGCCCACCAGAAATAATAAAAGCCGCATATCGCTTTAAGGTCTGAGTTGACGCATCAAGCGGTATCAACTCTGACTGCACCGCTAGCTCGCGTACCCGCCGAACAATTAATTTACCGTACTGTGCTCCGGCATCAAGAATTGCTACAGACTGGGTTTGAGCAATATTGCTAAAAAATTGTGGTTTGAGAGGCTCCATAAATAATTATAACAGTGACAGCGTAAAGATTTCTATATCGGTTCCGCAACTAATGCCCCCAATTCTTCTGCTGCAGGTAAATCAACTGATAAACGATTATCCAAATAAGTATGGACTTCTGCAATTTTTTGAAGCAGCCAGGGAGAAGCTTGAGGCATTTTTTCGACTAATTTGATCAGATAACGTACAAACGAGTTGATATCTTCAAGGTAGGTGCTTCGTTGTTTCTCTGCCGCTTTGATAATTGCTGCAGAAGTAATTGCTGGAGAAATCTGAGCAAGGTTTAGAATCAATTCTCTCAGTTTTCGGTCATAGATCCGAGTCAGTGCTTCAATTGCAACCACCGCGTGACCAATTGAAAATTTTTTATAATCTTCAACGCTGTATGCATCGGCAACCGCCAGTCTAATGACCATTTCAAAGTTATCCGTGGTTGAAGCCATATCCAATAATTCATCTTCAGTAATGATGCCCTTTTGAATCAACTCTAAACCATGATGATAGCGCACCGGTAACAGAGTTTGCCTGATTTGTGCTTCAGTTAAGGTTTGGTACTCACGCTTAACCATGTGAGCCAGACTAATTTTTCGAGAGCGAAGATATTCCCGAAGCATTAAATAACTAATGTAAGCATGATACTGATGGTGATCCCCAGTTGCTAAAATGGTTTTCCCTAAATCATGGGTAGCGGCAAATAATCTTCCCCAAAACCGACGCTTAAAACTTAAGCCGTCAGACCAAAACAAACCTAAGACTTTCATTTCATGAACGTGGGGCGTATCTTTGTGAGCCCGAGATCTGGGAATTGAGTCATCATCCATCGCTCTCATCGTTGGGATAACAGCTTGACCATTAGTATCAACAGCAGCATACTCGACAGAAAAATAGTGTGGCACATACACCGCGGCTAATTCTTCATCCGGGACACTGTCATAACCAATTATTTCGTTTACCAATCTATCTAAACCATCAAAATCTTGAAGCATATCAGGCCAAGTTAACGATTCAACGATGTTGCCTTCCCAATTGGCAGCTATCTGAAAACCCTTGGGTTCAAGTAAAGCGTGTAAAACGTTGATGTCGGCAGCAGTCCCCTCTTGAGAAAGATAAAAATTCCGAATACTTGATTCTAAGGGATTAAGATCTTTGGCACAGGTTTTTTTTGGACATTCAGCCTGGAGAATAGTGACTGGTGTTTCTCTAAGTTCTCGTCTGCCCATATGTACAAAAAAAACACCTTGGCTTATTATCGCTCAGCTTGGTTTCCACCCCGCAATTTTGGATGCCGGGATTCGTCTCTTGGGAGCGAAAGCTTTGGTGCTTTCGCAAATGGTTACTTTGTACTATTTCCTACTTTATAGGATATTCTGATTATACACACTCATGATGTACGGTGTAAAGCTTATCATACTTTATAAGAAATTAGGCTTGATTGATCAAGTAGGTCAAGGCTTCAGTTAAATCTGCCGCTAATGGAGCTTTAAAAGTTAGTTGCTCAGTGGTGCGTGGGTGGTGCAACACCAATTGGCTGGCGTGTAAAAATTGGCGCGGACACCACAGTTGGTCTAGTTTATAACGCTTCTTGCCCACATAGAGCTCGTCTCCCACCAAGGGGTGCTGAAAATGAGCCAAGTGGACTCTAATTTGGTGTGTCCGGCCAGTCTTGGGATAACACTCAATCAGGCTGAAACCAGCATACAACCGAAGCTTGGCTTTGATGTCTGACTCAATTTTTGCGTTACCTTTTGCTTTGACCACTGCCAATAACTTCTGTTCGTCAAACTGGTAACGTTGCTGAACACCAAACTCAGTTTCGGCTGGCCTGCCCTCTGCCATCACCGCAAACCGTTGCCGATTTCTGACTGACCTGGCAATCGGCAATCGAATCACGTCTTTGTCTTGCACAAAACTGCCATGAACCAAGCAGGTATACGTCTTTTGCACTTGCCGTTGTTGAAATTGAGCCATCAAAGCCAACATTGCCCCTGGATTTTTTGCCAGTACCAAAATGCCGCTGGTGTTTTTATCCAACCGATGCACCATACCGCTGCGCTCAAAGAAAATCTCTTCTGGTTGGCCATAATTTGAATCAAAGCTTTCTGGAACTAATGACCACCAATTTTTATCAGCCTCTTGCTTTTTATAGGCACCCCGATCAGCCAGTTGATACCGCGCCTCCATCCAGTCCTGAATGGTTTTGCCCACCGCTGAGCGCGCCCGATTGACCACCATGCCAGCCGGTTTATTTATCACCACTAAGTCAGCATCTTCAAACAAAACTTCAATTGTCATTTTTAACTTTCGCAATTGTGTCAAATGCTACCAGGACAACAGCAAAACTCAACACCCAGTCTGCAACATTGTTACTGATGCTGGTACCGGGAATAGCCAACCAATCCCTCACCCCACCAAAGATCACTCGATCAATTAGGTTTGAACCCGCCGCGCCAAAAAAGCCGCCAGCAATCAAAATATGGCTGAACCAATAAGATTTAAGTAGCTTCCAGCTTCCGCCAAGCAAAATCAGACCACTAATCAGATACACAACCTGCGGCACTGCCCCGCCAAAGCTAAAGGCAATGCCAGGATTCAACTGAACCAGACCAGCCTGGGTAGCAAAAAACTTACTCAATTGGTCAATCACTAGCACCAACCCCGCCCCCAAAATAACATTAATTTGACGGTGTTTCATTTGAAGACTCTTCTGGAGCAGACACAAGCATCTTTTTTTTGTGAAATAACGTCCGGCCGGAGCGATGATACAACAACCAACAACCATATAATAAGCCCATAAAAGCCACAATTCTGTCGCCGTTAACGCCAAAATAAGAAAAGACTGGTGGTTTAAACCAGCTCATGGCAAAGTAAAAAGCCGTGGTGGCGACAACAAAGACACTGACTAAAAATCCGGTCTGGGCGGTTTTTTTACCAGATCGATACCACTCGTAGGTCCGGTATTTGTACTCTACCCTAGCCAGATACCAACTGAACAGAAAGAAAAAGATGGCAAAATAGAGCTGAGTGGGATGATGCGGCTCCTGCAAGCCTTGAAAAGTCACGCCCCAGGGTAATTCTGTCGGAATTCCAATCGCCGAACCATCAAAAAATAAACCAATATAGCCAACCCCCAAGCCGCCCGCCACCGATAAAACAAAAAAGTCTAAAATCTCAAACGCATCCCATTTATGTTCTTTGGCATAGTGATACAAGTACAGAATCGCGGCAAATACACCAATCGCACCACTGATACCTGGATAGCCAAAAATATCGATCCACTTAAAGACTGACCAACCAAGCATTGGCAAAACTGACAAAACATACCCCACCCTGCCGGCCAAAAACCCAACCATGGTGGCTAACAAAAAGCCGTCAAACAATTGGACTTCTGGATAGTGCTCTTCTCGGCCTTTTTTCCAAAACAAAAAGGCAGTCATTAAAAAAGCCAAGACAATAAAAAAATTGAAGGTTCGAAACTCAAAAGCGCCAACAGAATATAAAACTGGAAACATAATCTGCAATCTATTTTCAGCTACGCAGCAAGTCTATTGTACCAGCGATCTAGGTTGGAAGCAGTAGGTCGTTGACATTTAATTGCAACTCGAGCCAACTTTTCTTGAATTGATCCCAGCTTGCACAAAGAGGTATACTACTACTTCTTATGCTTTCTGTGCCCCATGCCTTGACTGGCGCGTACGTCGCTAGTAAACTGCCTCATCCGTTGCTGTATATCCCCCTAGCAGTTGCCTTTCATTACCTGGAGGACTGGATTCCGCATTGGGACGTGGGTACCGGTCTGTCAAAAGGTACTCGCAAACGGAGCACTGCTTTCAAACTGGAGCTAATAGATCTGACAATCACAGTTGGACTGATGTACTTATTTTGGCACACCGAACCCCAAGTTCTGCAGTATCACATTTGGGCAGGTGCTTTTGCTGGTTTGGTGCCAGATTTCATAGAAGCACCAAGGAATTTTTTGAAGTGGGAGCCGGCAATTTTTAAGCCATTTAATGACGTTCACGGTAAATTCCACTTTTCTACCCCAAATTGGGTGGTCGGGCTGCTACCTCAGATTGTAGTGGTACTAATGATTTGGTTCTTAAGATAATTGTTCTTAAAATAATCAGGCGATGAATAGTCAAAAACTTGATGGAAAGTAAAGGATAAAGCTAAGCCGTGATACAACAAATCAGGAGAAGCTTTGAACTCTTCAGGGGTCATGTTTCTTGGATCTATCAAACCAAGTACCCATTCACTAATCGGCATCCGCACAACTTCTTGCTAATCAGCTTGTTCGTCTGTTTGGCGTGTTTCAAGCGTAGAAGCTGACATAGCGCACTTTCTTTGAGCAAGCAAAAAATACTAAAGTGCCGAGAGAGGGAATCGAACCCTCATGAGGGGTGAGCCTCATAGGTTTTTGAGACCTACGCGTCTACCAATTCCGCCACCTCGGCTAGTGAAGTGGTTAATTATACCATCGAGACAGCAGTTGCAGAAAACCATAACTTTGCCGGTTCTAACAGACGCGATTCTCCCCCATTCACCAGAGAAAACTTGCATTTATTTTTCAAATAGTGCATCATGGTTTGATATGGAAGAACTACAGAACTTTGCTGTAGCTTTATTTTCGGCCACCAGCATTTGGTCGGTGGTGGCACGAGCGGTGCTTTGGCTTATTGTCGCCGGGGTGATTATTTTTAGTACCGACACCCCAAAACCAGATATGGTCAACAAAAAACTTCGAACCAACCTAGGGTTTGTCTTGCTCTTCTTAATTCTCTCGGGCGGACTGATGTTTATGTTGTTTAGTTACACGCCTGGAGTACGCGCCGCTCAATAGAGTATTCTCAATTCGAACACTCCTAGCCTTGCCGCTTCTCCATACCATAGAACTTGATTCGGTCGCCCTTAAAGAAGAGATCAACATCGCCCAAAGCGCCGTTGCGGTGCTTAGAAATCCGTAAGTTGACCGCTTCTCTGATTTCATCATCTTTTCGATATAAAAACATCACCACATCGGCGTCTTGCTCGATGCTGTTATGAATAACAATGTCGTTGGCAACAAAATTTTGATGTGTAGGAACAGTTAGATCAAAAACTTCTTCTACCCCAACGTATTCAACAGACTTAATTTGATCCCAGTAAATATCGCTTACCGCCAAATTTTGGAGTAAAGCGATGCACTCTTCTGTTTTTAAACCATCCAATCGTTTCCAACCATTAATCGTCAAAAATTTATGATTAGCAGTCGCCTTAATTACTTTACCCAGTTTAGTTGTCAGTTTATAAACTAGCTTAATACCAGTTACAAAAGTATTTGTCACAACGGATCGCTCTAATTTGTAGGTGTCTAGATTTAGGCTCCAAACCGCAAAATCCTTTTTACCTTTTAACTGAGCTATCGTAACTCTCTGACCAGAATCAGCCAAAGTAACGAGTGTGTCGCCGGTTACGCAGCCACTTTCCCTCAAGTCAGACAGCTGAGGAATTTTTTCTCCTCGGTTTTCGATTGCCCGCGAGAGCTGAGCCAAAGCTAAAACCGGAATTTTCAGTTCTCGAGCAATATTTTTGAGCCCCTGAGAAATTTCGCCCACTTCTTGCACCCGATTATCTTTAGTTCGGCCTTGAGCCAACTGCAAATAGTCAACCACCAATAAATCAATATTGTGCTCTATGCATAGCCGGCGAGCACGGGTGCGCATTTCAAAAATGCTCAAACCAGGCGTGTCATCAATAAAAATCTGCGTGTCAGCAAGCACGCCCATGGCGTCAGATAATTTCAAAAAATCCTGTTGATCCAGCCGGCCGGTTTTTAACCGCCAGGCGTCAATGTCGGCTTGTGCAACCAGCAATCGATCTACCAGTTCTTCCCGACTCATTTCCAGAGAGAAAAAACCAACTTTCTTTTTAGCCGCCACCGCCACGTGGTGGGTAATGTTGAGAGCAAAGGCGGTTTTTCCCATACCTGGCCGAGCCGCCAAAATAATCAGGTTTGACCGTTGAAAACCAGCCAGCAAGTGATCCAAATCGGCAAACCCAGAGGGCACACCGCGAATTTCACCACCGGATTTTTGCAGTTCGTCTAAACGCTCAAAACTTTCAACCAGTGTGTCTTTGAGCGAAGAAAATGACTTGCCACCTTGCAACTGAGAAACACTAAAAACCCGCTGCTCAGCCCCATCAAGGATGTCTTTGGCCTCTTTGCCCGGATCAAATGCCTCTTCAGAGATCTCACCTGAATAGGTAATCAAACGCCGGCGAACGTAGCCATCAGCCACCATTTTGGCGTACTCAACCACGTTGGCGGCAGTCGAAACAAGATTGGAAATTCGGGCAACGCCGGCGGCACCGCCAGCGGCAGACAATTTTTTATCTTTTTTGAGTTGACCAGTCAGCGTAACAGCATCAATTGGCTGGCGCTTTTCGTAGAGCGTCTGCATGGCTTGATAAATGGCTTGATGAGCCGGTTCATAAAAGCTATCAGGCTTAATTAGATCAGCCACTTTAATAATGGCGTCTGGATCAATCATGATCGCGCTCAAAACTGATTGTTCAGCCTCCAAATCGTGTGGTGGTAAACGCGTTGCCATACTCCCATCCTACCATTGATCATTTTGCCTGTCGCGAGAAAAGAAGTTGCGAAACTGCGGTGATTCCAATCTCGAGACAGACCTATGTTATTGTTGGTTGAGAACCACAATCTCTCTTTCTTCTGGCAAGCTAGTTTCATCAATCTCTAACTTATCAACTGGTTGGGCTTCGGCTCCGTATTCTTTTAAGAAATCTGCCAAAGTTTTTAACTCACCAAACAGTTCTGGTTTATGTAGTTCGGTTTTGTAGTGCATTGGAATGACCAAACTTGGCTCCAAGGCTCTAACCGTCTGGACAGCCTGGGCGGGATCGATAGTAAACACGCCACCAACGGGCGCCATCAAAATATCAATTTCGCCAATTTCATCAATCAGTGCTTCTGTTAACTCATGACCCAAATCACCTAAGTGACAAACCCTGACATCATCAATCAAAATGGTAAAAATGGTATTTCTACCCCGCTCTGCACCTTGTGAGTTGTCGTGAAACGAAGGCACTCCAAAAACTGAAATGCCACCGATCTCATACTCGCCAGCGGCGTCAATGATAAATGGTTTTGGACGACGGGCAGTACCAGTCACTTTTGAAACGGCGTCGTGATCGGGGTGGTGATGTGAAACGGTCACAATGTCAGCATTCAGTGAAGACGGAGAAAAGCCGACGTATTCGTCAAAAGGATCAGTCACCACTGTACCTCGTTTGCCTCTGAGTTTAAAACAAGAGTGGCCATGATAGGTAATTGTCATATATAGTACTCCTTCGATAGGTATGATTAGACTTGTTGCGAGTCTATTGACACTTTACACCATTTGATTGTGGTTAATAATAGCACTTGTTTCAGCACTGAGAGCTACAAAGACCCAGATTGATTGTCCCCCTCTGCCGTATCAGTAGTTTATAATAGACTCGCAGTGAAATAATAAAAGAGTTAATTTGCTGCAAGTCTAACAAAGTGTGGTATGAAAAAAGAGGTACTGATTGCTATCTTGATCGGCTTTGGGCTGGGATTAACCATTACCTACAGCATTTATCGGTTGCGAACAGCAATGGAAGACAAGCCGCAAACGATTGAAGAGATTGTCAGCACTACTCCCTCTCCCTCGGCCGATACCCAATCAATGTTGGCGATTCTAACTCCGGCGGATGGCTCAATTCAGACTGAAAAAACTGCAACCGTAGCCGGATCAACTTTTGCCAATGCCTTTGTCGTTTTATTTGTCAATAACACTGATTATACCCAAACCAGTGATGAGAGCGGTAATTTTAGCTTTGAAGTCAAGCTTGATGACGGCAGCAATGTCTTAAAAGCACACGTTTTGAATGAAAATGGCGAAGTAGTGACTAAAGAATCTGTGGTTGTGGTTTCTGATCTGTATTCGGCTGAACCAGAGGCTAGCCAGTCAGCTGCTGAAGGAAATTAATGAGCAATATCAAAACCTTAACTAACTACTTCATTGTTTTAGTTGTGATTGCCGGTCTGTTGCGAACCCCCGCCTTTGCCCAATCACCCACTCCGGCTGGAGGCGCCAGTGAAAGTGCTACTACTCAGGTTTTGAAACAACGAATCGAAAAAGTGCTGGGCGTAGTCGAAAATTTATTAACCAAAAAAGGCGCCTATATCGGTGAAATTACCAGACTTTCTGAGGGCACAATCACCATCAAATCAAAAGAAATCCCGATTATTGTCCCCATTGATGATTCCATTGTCATCTTGCAGGACAACAAGCCACTGGAAGTAAATAAGATTGAAGTTGGCAACTGGGCAATTGTTTTGGGAAACAAGTCTGCTATCTCGATTGACCCAGAATATATTCTGGTTTCCAAAACTTCTCTTCAACCAAAAGCCCAACTGGTTAAATTAGGGACAATTAAATCGCTGACAAAATCTCAGTTGGTGATTATTCCTCGGGGCAGTCAAGAAGAACAACCCATTAGCATTCAAAAAACTTCTAAGTTTGAAGACGTTACCGGCGAGGTGGTCAAACTTACCGATCTGGAGCCGGAATTGAATATTTTGGTCACCGCGGTTGAAGGCACAGATGGCTGGCTGCTACTAACTGCCAGATCTTTAGCTCCCCTCAATGAAGATCAGTAATGTCAGATCTTTTCGCTCGAGTTAAAAGACTGCAGTTAAAAATTCTAACCGGAGAGTTAGTAGTGATTGCTCGGCCAGCCGATATTCGCTATTTTACTAATTTTGTTTGCTTAAACCCTGAGGAGCGTGAGGCATTTTTTGTTGTTTCCAAGCAATCGGCTGTGTTACTCTATCCATCTTTTTCCCCAGTAACTAAGCTGAAAAAAATAAGCTATCACGCTGGCTACTGGCCAAGTGATTTGAAGAACGTCGCAAAAAAAGTGATTGAGAACGAAAAAATTGAGACCTGTCTGATTGACGCTGGATCCCTTTTTGTGACTGAATATCAAGCTCTTGGTGAGTTACATTGCAAGTTAGGGTCACTTGACCAGTCATTGATTTGGCGGCTGCGAGCGGTTAAAAGTGAGGAAGAGATTGAGCTGTTAACAAAAGCTGGCCAACTCACGGCTCAAGTGATGGAGAGGGTTTTTGAGCAATTGGCAGTTGGGGTGAGCGAGCTGGAAGTTACCAAACAAGTTGAGATTTTGTTGCGGCAGTTGGGTGGTGATTCGGCGGCGTTTCCGCCGGTAATCGCATTTGGCGCTCATTCAGCGCTGCCCCACCACCAACCAACTGGTATGAAGTTAAAGAGAGAAATGCCCGTTTTAATTGATATCGGCGTCAAATTTCAAGGTTACTGCGGGGACATGACCAGAACCAAATGGTTTGGCAATAAACCGAGGCAGAAATTTTTGGAGATTGAGCAGTTGGTGAAGCAGGCGTATCAGGCGGCGCTAACAGCGGTATGTGGCGGCCAAGCTGACAGGGTTGATTTGGTCGCTCGCCAAATGATTGACCAGGCTGGGTTTGGCGAACATTTCATTCACACCACCGGGCATGGAGTTGGTCTGGAAATTCACGAGCAGCCTTCACTGTACTT
>PFDH01000012.1 GCA_002772705.1 Candidatus Pacebacteria bacterium CG10_big_fil_rev_8_21_14_0_10_44_11
TTAGCGCTAAGTAGAAATGTCCGGTTTCCTGCTAAGTAGAAATGTCCCCTTTCGGGTTATTTTACTTGTTAATTTTAAACGGCTCCGATAGGCTTAGAATAATAATTATCGTTTGTAAATTCGTCGAAGTCTGATTCCCACGGATTTCTTTTTTTATAATTTTTCTGAGCTTCTTGAATTAGTATATCATCCATTCTGCTGTTGATAATTTTACTGTCTATTGATTTTGTATTAGGAAGCTGTTTGATTGTTGTGTACTCAAGTAATTTACCTTTGTTGTCAAATACCTTTATTATTCCGTCATATCTCTCACAAATAGTAACTATAGTTTTTCTAAGGGTAAAAGCAGATCTTTTGGTTTTGATTTGAAAAATAGTTTTGCTATATTGAAAAGTTAAATTTTTAGAAAGAATTCCAGTTTTTTTAAGACAAAGTATTTTTGTCAGATCAATATTTTTATCTAATCTCCTGTGCATATCTACTCCTGATCTTGGTTTTACAGAAAACTTTTGATTAAACTTTTTAATAAATTTGGGAAGAAATATATTTGCTTCTTCAATACTATAGATATTGTTTAATCTCATTTCTTTAACCAATCTAGTTTGGAGAGTTCTATTTAATTTTTCAACTCTTCCCTTTGCTTGAGCAGTTTCAGCAAATATTAGCTCAATTCCTAATTCTTTCATGGCTCTGCTAAATTGAGTTAAGCCTTCATTTTCATCTGTAGTTGGTTTTTTGAGATCTAATTTCGTAGGAGTATTAACTCTAAAAATACTGTGTTTATCTACGTAAAAAGCTAGGGGTAGTCCATACTTGAGAAAATACTCTTCTGCTAACTTAAAGTAATCTTGAGTAGTTTCAGTTTTACTAAATTTGTAAAAAGAAATGTTACTGGCATCATCAATGGCCACATTAAGATTACATTTAGGAGCTTTGCCTTCAAACCAATCATGTGGTGAGCCATCTAGCTGTATTAGCTCCCCAAAACAAGCTCTTCTTTCTCGAAGTTGGTGGACATGGGCTTTCTTTCTTGTTTTTGATTTCCAGATTCCCACCATTGTCATTTCTTGTCTTAATTTTTCTGTGCTGATTTTAATTTGATGATTTTCAAGTAATTTCTCATTAGCCAAAGTTGGAGCAAAATCCCAGTACTTATCCTTGATTAACTGAATTGCCTGATCTAGTTTTTCCTGAGAAATTTTATTATTACTAACTTTACCTCTAGATTTGTGAATTAATCCCTTACTGCCTTCAAGTTTATACTTTTTCAAAGTACGCCTGGTTTGTCTGATGGTGATTCCCAACATTTTTGCTCCAACTTTTTGTTTAATTTCTCGTCTTATTAATTTTTCTAAAACCTCTATTCTCAACAATTCGCTTTCTTTCATGATTAAATATCCTTTCATTATGGGTCTCCTTTTCAGCTTGTTTGTTAACAAGCCTAATTATGGAGATCTTTTCTCAAAAGAGGACATTTCTACTTTGCAGGAAGAGGACATTTTCGCTTTGGGCTAACAATATATGCCAAACATCTGGTAATTAGAGAATAGTTTGATATACTTTCGCTACGCAAAGTAAGATGAAAAGAACTAATCGCCAAGCTGAGCAAGAGTTACAACAAGATTTAGCGGTCGTGCTGACCGAGCTCAAAAAACCAAGCTTGACTGAACAATTTTTGTCTCAGTTTTTAACTCAGACCGAAGTTCAGGCTTTAGCTAAAAGGCTTGCTATTCTAAAGAAATTGCACCAGAATTATTCATACGCCCAAATCCAGAAAGAGTTGGCCGTTTCTAGCGCCACAATCTCGTTGGTTGCTCAAATTAAGGATTCAGAAATTGGCGAGCAAATGATCGAGAGCTTGTCAGTTCACGACTGGGCAACCAAAACCGCTCGGACAATCAGAAGCTGGTTTGCCAATTAATACGTATTTGCGTAACAATTATGAAAAAATTTTACTTGACCGCCGCCATTCCGTATGTCAATGCCAAACCTCATCTGGGGCACGTCTTGGAGTGGTTTCAGGCCGATGTCATCGCCCGTTTTCATCGCCAGCTGGGAGAATCAGTCCAGTTTTCTTGTGGCACTGATGAAAATTCACTCAAAAACGTCCAGGCGGCAGCCAAAGCTGGCGTTGATCCTCAAGTCTGGCTTGATCAGTATGCCCAAGTTTTTCAAGACGCCTTCAAATTTTTTGAGATTTCCCTGACTAACTTTAGACGAGGGAGCGATCAAACTCAGCATTGGCCAGGGGTGCAGGAGCTTTGGCAGCGCTGTCTGGACGCTAATGATATTTACCAGAAAGAGTATACCGGTTTGTACTGTGTTGGCTGTGAAAGTTACTATACTCAGGGTGAGCTGATTGACGGCCAATGCCCAGAGCACTTAACTGTTCCCGAAACCATTACCGAAAAAAATTACTTTTTTAAACTTTCAAAATACCAGTCCCAAATTGAGGAGCTGCTTGCTGCTGACACCGTCGCGGTGCTTTCTGATCAATACAAACAAGAAATGCTCAGTTTTGTCAGAAACGGCCTTGAAGATTTTAGCGTCTCACGCTCAATCAGCCGAGCTCGAGGGGTGGGTGTACCGGTTCCCAATGACTCTTCTCAAGTGATGTACGTCTGGTTTGACGCTTTAGCTATTTACTTGACCAGTATTGGCTGGGGCTATGATCAACAGCGCTTTGAGTCAATTTGGCCAGCAGACCTACACGTCATTGGCAAAGGCATTGCCCGTTTCCACGCCGTCTACTGGCTGGGTATACTGCTCTCAGCTACATTAAGCTTGCCAAAAAAAATCTCTGTCCACGGCTATATCACCGCCGATGGCCAGAAAATGAGTAAATCGTTAGGCAACGTCATCGATCCGTTCAAACTGGTTGAGCAGTTTGGCTTAGAACCAGTCAAGTTTTTTCTGCTCAAGTACATTAACTCGCACAGCGATGGTGATTACTCGCAAGAAAAATTTATCGAAGCCTACAATGCGGATTTAGCCAATGGCATTGGTAACTTGTGTTCGCGGGTAGCAAAGTTGTGCGAAAAGGACGGCTTGTCGGGTCTTTCAAAGCCACAGACTGTTTTCAATCAAGATTTTGTCAAGTTTTTTGACCAAGTCGAGCTTTCACAAGCCTTAGAGTGGCTGACAACCCAAATTTCCCGGGCTGACCTCTACTTGAGCCAAGAAAAGCCTTGGCAGGAAACTGATTCCGCCAAACGTACACAGGTGTTAGAACAAGCAGTGACCAAAATTCTTTTTATCGCTATCCATCTGCAGCCATTTTTGCCTCATGCAGCAGAAAGAATCATTGCTCACTTTACTGCCCCAACAATTAGCGTATTTCAGCCCAGTCTCTTTCCCAGACTAGGTTTATAAGTTTATCTAATGATCATTGATTCACACTGCCACTACAATCTTTCGCCATTGTTGGAAAACTGGTCAAAGTATTGGGTTGACGCCCAGGTTCAGAACGTTAAAGGCAGCTTGGTAGTTGGCACTTCAGTGACCACCAGCGCCACTGCCGTGGAGCTGGCAACCAAAGAGGCTGGATTTTTAGCAAGTGTTGGTGTTCACCCTGACACCATCACCGCTGACCAATCGATCGAAACTGTAATCGAAGCACTGGAAAAATTGGCCGTTGATCCTCACGTTGGTGCCATTGGCGAGTGTGGCCTAGACTACTTCAGATTGCCTAACTCGCCCCAAGCTGACGAAATTAAAGTCCTCCAGCACGAGGCACTGCTCCATCAGATGAAACTAGCTAAAAAACTATCACTCCCACTGATTATTCACCTGCGGGACACTAACAACGATGCCTACTGGGATTTTTTCTCAATCCTCAAGCTAGTCGAGCCCTTAAATAAGCCATTCATCCTGCACTGTGTTTCTGGTCCTGCCAAGTTTATCAATCTTTGTCTTGACCGAGGGGCTTATCTGGGAGCAGCAGGCAACTGCACCTATAAAAATGCCGATCTTATCCGTAGTTTGCTTCGGATGTCACCAAAAAACCGAGTGCTAGTTGAAACTGACGCTCCATATTTACCACCCCAGCCATACCGGGGAAAAATTTGTCAGCCTGCAATGATACACTTAACCTCAGATTTTCTTGAACAAGAACTACAATTAACAAAACAGCAATTGTTAGAAAATACGTTGACTGTATTTCCTCAGTTTGGTAATCAAGTATGAACGTTGCCGACATACCCAGCACTCTTGTCCGCCGCTACCCAGTTAAATCACAGCGTTTCCTTGAAATTTTGCCCGGCTTTATCTCTTGGTCTTTAATTTTATTCCCCATTTGGGGCTCTCTCTTTTTTCCAATTTGGGTGGCATATTATGTCATTACTTTTTGTGTTTACTGGCTATATCGATCTTTTTCTTTAGCAATTTTGGCCGTGGTTGCCCACCTAAGGATTAAAGCATCCAGCAAATTTGACTGGCTGGCTGACCTTAAGCAGTCCTACGCCAAAAGCTGGCAATCAATTCATCACATTATCATCATTCCCACTTATAAAGAGCCCATTACCACGCTGAATCGAACAATCGATGCCTTAGTTAAGCAAACATTTCCGCTGGGTAATCTTCACATCATGGTTTCTTTTGAAGAAAGGGAGGGGGATGAGGCTCGTAAAAAATCACGACAACTGAGCTCAAAATATGCCTCAATCTTTGGCGACTTCTGGATTACGTTTCATCCCGACATTATCGGCGAAATTAAGGGCAAATCGGCCAATACCTGTTGGGGTGCCAAACAAGCCAAGAAGTTGTTAGTTGACCAAAAAAAGCTTGCCATTGAAAAAATTACCATCACCAGTGAAGACGCCGACGCCGTTTTTCACCAATCATACTTCTCAGCCCTGACTCAAGCTTTTTTGAGCAGCGACAAACCATATAACAAAATCTGGCAAGGAGCGATTGTTTTTTACAATAATATCTGGAAAGTACCACCACCAATCAGGGTGCTGGCGTCGATGTTTTCAGTGATTCAGATGTATATTTTGATGCGTAAAGACAGGCTGATTAATTTTTCAACCTACAGCACCACCCTGAAACATGTGGACGAGATTGGCTACTGGGATACAGATGTTATTCCAGAAGATTACCGGTTATTTTTTAAATCATACTTCGCCAAAAATGGTGATTTTGAAGTTGAGCCACTGTTTTTGCCAATCTACGCCGACGCCGCCGAAGCCCCCAGCCTTTGGGGAACCATGAAGAATCAATACGAGCAACTGAAGCGTTGGGCGTGGGGTGTCAGTGATGACGCTTATATTATTAAGCAATACATCTTGGCCAGAAACATTCCCTTTTGGGATAAAACAATTAGAGTCTTAAAGACAGTCGAAGATCACTTTCTATGGCCAGTTAACTGGTTTGCCATTACTGTATCTGCCTTTTTGCCACCTTTTTTAAATGATGATTTTAATCGAACCATGATCGGCAAAACTTTGCCACAAGTAACCTCAACGCTGCTCACACTATCATTGGTTTCGATGATTGTGATTTTTGTGATTGATGCCCTTAACCGGCCACCACGCCCCAACAAACGCAACGTTTTTTCTTATATCTTCCAACCACTCGAATTTTTGCTCCTGCCGGTGATTGGTTTCTTTTTTTCTGCCCTGCCTGGTATCGACGCCCACACCAGATTAATGTTGGGCAAATACATTGAGTACAAAGTGACCGAAAAAGTCTAACAGGCAAGGGCTGTTAAAGCCCAATTGTTTGCACACCCAGAATATGGGTATACTAGTAGCTGTGCGACCGTCTTTTTTTCACAAATTTGGTACTGCCAGCGTAGCCATTCCGTGCAGTTTGTCTTTATTGCTGTTAGTTCAGACAATTTTGCGGTTACCAAATTTTTTTGAGCCATATTGGTATGGTGACGAAGGCATTTACCTGACCATCGGCACAGCTCTTAACCGAGGCGCCAGACTTTACACTGACATTGTTGATCACAAAACCCCGCTGATTTATATCTTTGCCCAAGTCGGGTCACAGCTAGCTTTCAGAGTCTTGCTCTTTTTCTGGCTGATGGCTGCGACCATGCTGTTCTTTTTTCTGGCCAAAAAGTTGCTCAAAAAAAACTGGGCAGTGATACTGGCCAGTAGTGTTTTTATGGTTTTTACAACACTGCCGTGGTTTGAAGGCAATATTCCTAATGGTGAATTATTTGTGATAGGTTTTGTCTTGGCAGGGTTATGGTTGATTAGTCAAACGCCATTTTTTGAAAATGCGGTTCTGATTCAGACCAGTCAAGCAAAATTGTGGTCGATTGGCAATAGTCTCAGATTATTTTTTGGTGGTAGTTTACTCGGTTTGGCAATTTTGACCAAAATACCGGCCATTTTTGATCTAGCGGCAGTTGTTAGTTTGGCCTATTTTTCGATACTTAATACGGTGATTAATTGGCCAATCAAGCTAACAGCGTGGTGGCAATCGTTACGGGTCACAGTACTGCAAGGAGTAATCATTGGTTTAGGTGTGGCACTCCCCATTTTGCTCTCAATTCTCTACTTTGTTGCCCAGGGCTCCGGCTCAGACTACTTGCAATTTGGCCTACTCTATAACTTTCAATATTCCGGCAGCTGGCAACTAGATGTTACCAATCCGATGCTCGTCTTTTTCTTTACTCTGCCAGGAAAAATTGCCTTTTTGGTCGCAACTTTTGGCTTGTTAACGATTTTTGCTAAATTGCTGCCAAATCAAGCCAAGTTTACCATTGGTTGGTTTGCCTTAGCCTTTATAGCTAGTTTACTTTCTAATCGACCGTATTCCCATTACTTTATGCAAGCAATTCCGCCGTTAGCGGTATTGTTAGCAATGACTGCCGAAAATGTCTGGCCAATCGCTAAATTACCTCAAAAAAAGTTGGGGCAAGTTATCACCTTGCTCTTTTCTGGGGGCTTGGTTAGCTTTTTTATTGCCACTCTCTTTATCATGCACGTCGGTCTCTATCCAACCTGGAGTTACTATCGGAATTTTTATGCTTACTCGACTGGGAAAATGCCCCGAGCCGAGTATTTTGAGTCATTTAACTATCTGATGGCCGAGAACTATCACTTAGCTGCCATCATCAAGGCCGATGCACCAGACAAAATCTTTATTTGGGGTACCAACCCCATGCTCTATGCCCTGTCAGCCACCCGGCCAGTTGGTCGTTTTACCGTGGCTTTTCACATTGAAGACCTGGGAGTCCAAGCCGAAACGATTCAAAAAGTGAGAGAAGCACTGCCACTCTATATTGTTGTGATGCGAGACCAAAACTCCTCGCTACCTGGCTTAAGTGCTTTGCTCAGTTCAAAATATCTGCCTTTTGAAACAACACAGCACATGATTGTCTGGAAAAAATTGAGCAAATACAGGTATAATTAAGCCCATGGCAGTGCAATTTAACTCCTTGGGTCTTTGGTCAAAAGTGCCAATCGAAGTCAAAAAGAATTTGTTGGCTTCATTTTACTTAACGGTTCTCACTACTCTGATTGCGACTATTTATTATTTTATCGCTCAGCCAGAACTACCATTTTTTTACACCTTGCCACTGCCCGAACAAGCGCTTGGTTCAAAAGAGTGGTTGTTTTTCTTTCCCGTATTGTCATTTTTTATCACCCTAACACACATGATTATTATTAGCGTCTATCATGACCTTTCCCCGTTGATCCTTAAACTGTTTGCCTCAATGACGGCAATGGCTCAAGTGATTCAGCTTTTAGCCCTACTGCGAATTATTTTGATTACGTTTTAATTTATGACAATTGTAACTGTTCTTCTGAGCACCGCCTTGATTGCTGCCCTGCTGACACCAGTGGTGATTAAAGTGTATAGGCATTTTAATTGGTTGGATGATCCAGAAAAAGAACGGCATCTGAAAAAAGTTCATCAAGTGCCGGTTCCCAGAGGTGGAGGAGTTGTTGTTTTTATCGCCATCCTGATTGCCAGTTTTTTCTTTCTCAAGTATGACCAATATCTTTTCTCGATTATGCTGGGTGCCGGTTTACTAGCAGTGGTTGGGACGCTGGATGATATTTTTGATTTGCACCCCCTTACCCGTTTAGTAGTCGGATTTGTCGCAGCTCTGATCGTGGTTGGCTCTGGCATTGGTATTTCGTATGTCAGCAATCCCCTGATGACAGGCCAGGTGATTCATTTGGATCAGCCTCAGCTGCAGTTTCAATTTTGGGGTACCCAGCGCTCGGTTTGGATTCTGGCTGACTTGTTGGCTGTATTGTTTATTGTTTGGAACATGAACATCGTCAATTGGTCAAAAGGGGTGGACGGGCAAATGCCCGGTTTTGTGGTAGTGGCGCTCGTTTTTATCGGCATTCTGTCAGAGCGGTTTATTGATGACCCCTCTCAATTTAACACTACCCTGCTCAGCTTTATCGCTGCTGGGGCTTTTCTAGGTCTCTTGATCTGGAATTGGTATCCACAAAAGATCATGCCTGGGTACGGTGCTGGAACGTTAGCGGGTTACTTTCTTAGTGTCTTAGCCATCCTATCGGGAGCTAAAGTTGCAACCACGCTAATGGTACTGGCAATTCCCACTGCCGATGCAATCTTTACCGTGACCCGAAGAGTATTGGCGGGCAAATCACCATTTTGGGGAGACCGCGGTCATTTGCATCATAAGTTGTTGGATGTCTTTAAGTGGAATAAACAACAAATTGCCATTTTTTATTGGTCAACCAGTTTGGTTCTAGGTGTATTATCATTGTATTTGAATACGCTGGGCAAGGTAATTACAATTGGAGTAACAATGATGATTATTTTTGGCGTCCTTATTTGGGCCAAAATTAGATCGGATAAAGTCAACTAATGGAAAACTCAATTATTTATCTCATTCTTAAAACTGCCCGGCCGAGGCAATGGATCAAAAATTTGGCTGTTTTTGCTGCTTTGTTTTTTAGCGGCTTTTTGTTCGTTGTCCCCGAAGAAGGCAGTTCATATTTTCTAACTGTGAGTTACTCTTTCTTAATTTTTTGTTTTTTGACCTCTAGTGTGTATATCATCAATGATTTAATTGACGTTAAGGCGGATCGTAATCATCCTTTCAAGAAAAAACGACCAATCGCTTCTGGTAAACTTTCGGTGCCGATTGCTATTTTTGCCGCTGGCATTGGACTGATGAGTGTTGTTTTCATGTCATTGTGGTTATCACTTTTTTTCAAAGCTTTGATTTTTTTCTATCTTTTCCTGCAAATTTTGTACGCTAAATACTTTAAACATATCCCCATTTTGGATATTAGTTCAATCGCCACCGGATTTTTGATTCGCGTGTATGCAGGCGCGGTGGTAGTCAATCTGCATATGAGTGTCTGGTTTTTGTTGACCGTCATTTCGGCTTCACTCTTTTTAGCGGTGGGTAAACGTCAGAGTGAACGAACATTGCTTAGCGCTCAACTTGATTCCGCTTTAGGCAGTACCAGGAAAATTTTGAAGCGGTACAGCCAGAGGTTATTGGATCAATACACCAGTATGTTTGCCACCGCCACTTGGCTAACGTACGCCCTCTTTACCTTTCAATTTGAAAACTTGGCTGCTAAAGGTGAAGTAGTAGAACTGTACAGCCTCCTACCCAGAACACTCCATTCTCAAAAACTGCTCATGGCCAGTCTGCCACTGGTGATCTTTGGGGTGATGCGTTATTTACAGTTAATTTATGAAAGCAATCAAGGTGAATCGCCTGAGCGAGTGCTGCTCAACGACAGACCGCTCTTAATGACGGTCTTTCTCTACGTGGTTCTTACCTTTCTCATTATTTACTTCATTGGAGCCTAATCATGTCCAGTTGGTTGCGACAGTACGGCGGCACCATTCTCTTAGTGATTCTTGCTTTTGCTTACTTGACCCGAATGTATCGGCTCAATCTGCCCGAAAAATATATGTTTGACGAGGTTTATCATGCGGTGACGGCCAAGTTGATTGCCCAGAACGATCCGCGTGCCTACGAGTGGTGGAATCCGCCGCCAGAGCCAAATACAGCCGTGGACTGGCTGCATCCGCCGCTGGCCAAGTATTTTCAAGCGCTTTCAATCGTCGCTTTTGGTGAAAACAGTTTTGGCTGGCGATTCAGCTCAGTGGTTTTTGGGACGATGGTTATTGTCTTGGTGTATCACCTTTCCTACCAATTAACCCAACGACAGGGCGTAGCTTTAACCGCGGCGGCACTGGCTAGCTTTGACGGTCTGCTGCTGGTTCAGTCAAGAATCGCCATGAATGATATTGACGTCACTTTTTTCATTTTGCTGACACTGCTGCTGTATCTAAAATATCGGCAGAACTTAGCGTGGCACTTGCTGCTGCTCACCGGAATTAGCTTAGGTTTGGCGATGGCAAGCAAATGGTCGGGCATATTTATTTTATTTTCAATCTGGTTTTTTGAAATTTTGCAGCTAAAGCTCTTTCTCTTTCAAATTAACTGGAAAAAATGGCGCGAACAGCTTTTGACTAAAAAAAATCTGAATCAAAGTTTGCAGTTTCTGGGTTTTTTAGTAGTGATGCCAGTTTTGGTCTATATCCTTTCGTACACCCAGATGTTTTTACAAGGCAAAGATTGGCATCATTTTGTTAAGCTCCATCAGCAAATTATCTATTACCAAACTCACTTAAAAGAAACCCACCCCTACCAGTCCAGACCGTTGCAGTGGGCGTTGGATTTGAGGCCGGTCTGGTACAACGTGGAGTATTTGGGACCAAGCCGTTCTGACATCTATGCTTTTGGCAATCCAATTTTGTACTGGGCCGGCTTGTTAGCAGTGATTGCCTTACTGCTTACCGGCGTTCAGACACTATTTTCACGTTTGACTGTCAAAGGTCTAAAACTGAAAAAAACCATTATTTTGCTGTTAAAAGCGGCACTCCAATCACCAGTATTTGTGTTATTGAGCAGTTATTTTGCCGTGTGGCTACCTTGGCAATTTTCGCCCAGAATCATGTTTTTTTACCACTACACCCCAGCCGTACCGTTCTTGTGTATTTTACTGAGTATTCAGTTAAGTCGACTATATCAGCGGGGTGGAGTCTATCAATTAATGGTTATTGGTTTGGTTAGTTCAATTTTTGTGTGTTTTCTGATCTGGTATCCACATTTAGTGGGAATTCCAGTGGCTAATCAATTAGCGAACTGGTTGTACTTTGGGATTAAAAGTTGGAAGTAACGCTACTCCAAAAACTTGAGCTCTCGCAGCTCGGCCATGATTTGAATAATCAGTTCTTTGAGCAAATCCACATCAGTTTGCAATAATTCAAACTCTCTCCTAACAAACTGATTGCCAGTTTTAGTTGGCTCAACAAACTCAAATACGCCGTGGGTAACCGTAAAGTTAAAGCTTTTATCCAACTCGGTTAAGAGTTTGTAAAATAAGAGTTGCCGTTTGTATGGACCGCGGATTGGCTCGGGCAGGGACCGTTCGCGCGCTGACAAACCAGCTGAGACTGTTTTGCCTTCAATTTCATTACTAGTTTTTTGTTGACCGGTTTTGTAGTCAATCACCTGAACTAATTTTTTCTCGGCGTCCAAGATGTCAATCCGATCCACCCTGCCGGATAAAGCAATGTCACCCAACCTGGTCTCAGCAAAACCGCTGCCAAAAAACTTTTCAACCATCAGTGGATTAGCCGGCTGGGGAGTAGCGTACTGGTAGTACTCGGCCAAAATTTGCCGACCGTGTTTGAGCCGGCGCACCAACTCATCATCAGTCAATAGTTCTTTGCTTAAAGCGACCTCAAAGGCCGTTAAAAATTGCTCCAAAGAAAAATAACGCCGATTTTTTTGATAGTAACTATTCAGTTTTTCTAAGCTTGAGTGCACCGCCGTACCATAAGCCAGAAAAGCCGGCGTTGACTCAGGTACCCGCAACAACCGGCGTTTAATAAAGCCGTCTTTGTCCCGCAAATATTCATTAATAGCGGTGATAGATAAGCGGAGCGAATCAACCGCGTGCTTAAAGAAAACGGCATCATTGACCTGAGCATACCGGGAGTGCGTATTAACCAACAATTTTTCTAAGTACTCCTCCTCTTTCTGCACAAAACTCAGTTCTTGAGTTGGCTTAATCTGTATATGCTGATCAATTTCTGCTAAAAACATGCTGGCAACCACAGCTTGGGTTCGATTTTCTAAAACCAAACTTTCTGGGTAGGAACAAAATACCTGCTGCTTGGCTCTAGTGAGGGCGACATAAAAAAGCCGCCGCTCGTCTTCGTTACGCTCTTTAGCCGAAATATCTGTGAAACGCAAAATGCTGGGAGGCAGCGGGATTAGCTCAACCGAGCGCCGATTACCCCAACGCCCATCTAGGCAGTGAACAATAAAAACGTACTGCCATTCACGGCCTTTGGCCTTGTGGACTGTGGCCAACTGAACCGCGCCAGTTTTGATGTTCAGATCCTCTGGCTCCAAAAGGATGCCGTGCTCTCTCATCACCGCCACCGTTGACAAAAAAGTGGCTAATTTTGCCGACCTGTTACTTCTGGCCAGCGACTGAATCTCGGCAAACAGGGCGTTAAAGCTGAGTAGCAGCTCAATTTTTGTTTCTTGGGCAGTGATCCACTTAAACAAACCGCTGTCTTTGAGTAGCGTTTCAAACCATTCGGGGAAGGTGACGTGCGAATCAAGCACTGCCCAGTTTTCTAGTTTTTCAACCAAATTAACCAGTGTTTGAAACTTGGCCTGACTAATGCCGCTGTCCTGATGTTGACCCGACAACCAGTCATAGCCTTTTTTGATCACTTGGTAGATTGAGAGCTTGCGTTGTCCAGCCAACCGCGCAACTTTAAAAACCACTGTGTCGTCTAGACCCAACCAGGGATAACCCAGCACTTCAAACAACTGGTGGCCATCTTTGCCTGTGCGCAAATCATCAATCAGCGCAAACAGCTCGAGTAACTGCAAAACCGTCGGATCCTGCAAAACATCACTACCGCCGTCAATTTCATAAGGTATCTGCCAGCGCTCTAACACCGACTGAATTTGAGTTGATTCGGCGTTGGTGCGATACAAAACGGCTATTTCTTCGGGCTGGGTACCTGTTTTAATCAAAGTTTGGATTTCCTCTGCCACCTGGATTAACTCAAGTAGCTGCGAGGGAGCGGCAAACACAACCGGCGAGTTTTTTAATTTTGTTTGACTCTCTAGTTCTTGAGCTAAAGCAACAACTAATTTTTTTTGATCGGCCGAGTTGGCCAAAGCAGTTAGAGTATTATTGCCAATTAACTGATGTGCCGCTGAATAAATTGGTTGAGGACAACGATAGCCTTGACTCAGAGTGACCACCTTGGCCTGGGAGTAACGGTTCAAAAAGCCATAAACATTCTCAACCGAAGCACCCTGAAACCGATAAATAGACTGATGAGGATCACCAACCACAAACACGTTGGCTTGCTCACCCCAATAACTGGCTAGTAGTTGGATGATCATGGTTTGGGCAGAGTTGGTATCCTGATACTCGTCGACTAAAAGGTAGTGAAATTGTTCTTGATAGAGCTGTAAAAATTCGGGATGCGCTTGAAAAGCCGCGACTACTAAGCTAATCAGGTCATCAAAGTCATAGCGCAAAGAAGATCTGAGTTTTTCTTCGTACAGTTGGTAAACAATAACTAGCTCCTGGTTTTTTTGTTGTTGTTTTTGAAACTTGAGTAGTGCGGATTTTTTGGTCTTGGCCGGGGACTCGGCAAAATCCTGTTCGACAATCTGGGAAAATCGCTCCACGCTAATTCCCTCCCGCTTTAAGTCAGAAATTGCCTTCAAAATCTCTCTGAGATAAAACAGTGGCCGGTTGAGCGGTTTGAGAATCTCCAGTGGTAATTCGGTAATGCAAGTTTGAATCAGGCTATAGCGCTCAATGTCGGTCAGCGGTTTACTTGACCGATCAACTGGAAAATACTCTGGATATGATCGAAGAATCGAGGCGCAGAGCGAATGAAAAGTAGTAATCTGAACATAGTAACCAGCTTGACCAATCATCTGCACCACGCGCTCTCGCATATTTTTTGCGGCTGAATCAGTAAAAGTTAAGGCCAAAATATTATAAGGATTACTGTCCGTTTTGAGTAAAATATTGGCGATCCTGGCTGCCAAAACTTGAGTTTTGCCAGTGCCCGGACCAGCAATTACCATCACCGGTCCCTCAATGACGTCAACGGCTTTTTTCTGGGCTGGATTGAGTTGAGAGTAAGCTTGGCTAAAGGTGGCAGTCGTTTTTTGGAGCATACTTAATCAAATAAATTACCTGAAGTTAAAGAAACGGTGACTTCTACTTCTGGTTGATCTAGTTCAAGTTGTTGAATAGTCGGCAATGCACCGCCAACAATACCCTGGAAGTCGCCATACATGCCCGAAGTGCTAATCAGTAACCGTTCAATTTGTTTTTCGCGTTTACTCCAGAGGCGTCTAAAAGCATTTTTCTCTGAGTCAAGATCTTTTTGCATCTCAACAAACGCCAGAACCATGTTTTCAACGTGATTTCTAAACTCGTTGCCCGTCAAATAATTGTAAAGCATGGTGATTTTTTCATCCCTACCCTCAAGTGAGCGTTTCACTTTTTCTAGCTGGGTCAGATGCAAACGAAGAGTAGTTGCCAGTGGCACCACAAAGTCTGGGGCAGTGACCCAAATGCCGTTGAGTTGACCAAAGTTAGTAATGGTTTTTGGCAGCTCTTTGGTCACTAAGATTGCCACATCCGCCTTAATCGCCTGTTGATCGCGCTTTAACTTGGTCAACCAACCATCGCTAAAAACTTTGGTATTTTTTGACTCCCAGAGAATCGTGGCTAGACTGGCACCAATCTTGGCATTAACGGCTTGCACCAAGTCGGCGCCGGTGATGCCGGTGGGCACGTCGGTGATGTCATCCATTGGAAAAGTGTTTGCCAACCGGTCTTTGAGCGAATTCTCGGCCACTTCGCCCTGAATCTGCATTGAGCCCTGCTCTGATTGCCGGCGCAAGTCTTCGATCGTTTTCTTCAAAATTGCCATCTGTTTGGCTTGCTCGGCAATTTTTTGTTGCTGGGTTTCGGCTTCCTGTTTTTTGGCCTCTTGAGTAATTTTTTCCCGTTCTGAGTCGAGTTTGCGAGCCAGCTCAAGCTCTTGGCGTTTGGCCTGTTCTTCTACCTGGCGTTTTTGTTTGCGTAGCTCAAGCTCTAGTTTGTCTGATTCAGCCAATTTTTTTTCTTTTTCCTGAAGTTGTTCCTGAAGAATCTGCAACTCTTTGCTTTGATTCTCTTTGGCTTTTTGTTGAGCAACTGCCCAAATTTTCTTTTTTTCTTGGTCAATTAGTTTTTGCACCAATTCAGCCTGCTGTTTTTTTTGTTCCTCGAGGGCAGTTTTTTCTTTCTGGAGCGCAGACTTCTGAGCAGCGAGCGAAAGTTCTAAATCAGCTTTGATGTGTTCGGTTAGCTGACCAGTCAAAGCGTCGGTCAATGGGATGGGATGATGACAGTTGGGACAAAGAATGGTTTGGTCAGACATAGCAGAAAGTTGACTTGTCGCAAAATAAGTAACAGTGACAATTTTTCATCTATTTGAGCACTTTTGCAGGCACAGATTGACGATAGTAGCCAAAGCTACTTGAGTCAAGATGGAACACACAAAAATGCCAAATAGATGTGAAAGTGCGGTGATTCTTATTTCGCGACAAGTCAGTATAGCACCGTTTCGTTATTTTTTCGCCTCTTCAATTTGGGCTTTGAAGTGGTCAATTTTGCGATCTGCCAGACCACCGCGCAAAGCATAGGTAGTTTTGAGTGGCGCTTGGGCGGCAAACTCTGCCCGAAAAAGTTTTCGTCGATCGGCCAGGGCTTTGTCAAGCCGTTGATTTAGTTGTTCTGCCCGCTGTTGACCAAAAGTTTCTGGCTGTTTTTGTGCAATTTGTCTAGCAAATAGCCCAAAAAAAACGTTAAGTTTTGGCATAGTATTTTGGCAACCTAGTGCTGGCAGTATAACTCATTTACTCACGCGAGCAAATGCTTTACAGGAGATATTCGGCAAAGTATATTATCCTAGCGGTAAATCATTGAAGTTTAGAAAGTTTGCATGAAACTAATAACACTTGGTCTGACCCTCATTAGTTCGCTTGTCTTGGTGGGCTGTGGCTCGACGTCACCAATACCAACTCCAGCAACTAATTCCAACCCTGCCATTAACACTCAACCAACCTCAACAACTGCCGATCCGACCAGTCAAACTTACACTTTAACGGAGATTGCCCAACACGCCGCACCAACTGATTGCTGGTTTGCTGTTGATGGTATCGTCTACGATGTTACCCAGTTCATTGCTTCCGGTCAGCATCTAGGTGGAGCTGAAATTTTGAAAGGCTGTGGCAAAGATGCCACACAACTTTTTCACTCACAGGGTGGTCGTGGCAACGACCATTCAACCCAAGCAGTTAGCATGCTGCAAACCATGAAAATTGGCAGTTTGTCTCAATAATAAAATTGATAATTTGGTTGCAGGGGCCGAGGAGACAGGACTCTCCCCGACGGGGATTGGCCATGCTTTTAGTATATTTTAGTTACAAAATACTCTAATACACGCTTGGCTGAAGAACCAAAAAGATCCCATTCAACCGCTTCGGCAACACACAAAAAAATCTACCTTGCGGTAGATTTTTTGCGTGTCGGGGAGACAGGACTCGAACCTGCGACCACTCGCACCCCATGCGAGCATTCTAGCCATCTGAACTACTCCCCGTTAACAGTCTCTATTGTATCAGGATCCAATTTTAACCTTCAGCCACTGCCTGATAAACTAATTGGTGAAAGGCGAACCAACTGTTGTAACCCCCATTCAACCACTGACGAGAAATAACCAGCGCTGTTTCTCCTTCTTTTGCTTTACCAACTGTAAATGTCTTATTTTTTATTTCTGCTGCTGTCAAATACCGACCAAGTTTTGCCCGTACTGCCGCTTCGGCAAAAACTACCTTCACTATAATCACAAACTCATCATCAGTTGGTAATTGTTCTAGAGTAACCGGCTTAGGTTCTTCCTCAAAAGCTGGTCCCCGAAACCTTGCTACGTCATCCGATTCTGCAAACTCTCCCAATCTCTCTCCCACCGCTCCTCCTGACGACTAATCTTGTAAACTACTTCCCCACTTCCTACACTTTACTAAAGCTTGGCACTGTACTATATATAAAGGCGATTATATAAAAACCCATAAAAAATACAGTACCCAAATAATGAGAAAGGTTTCATGCCAAAGCAATTAACCCCAAAATCAAGTCCTGAGGCGATAGATGATAAGTCTGGTCGGCTTCAAGCCGTTGCCATGGCCATGCAGCAAATTGAAAAAGATTATGGTAAAGGCTCAATTATGAAAATGGGCGGATCGATGAAAAATCTTGGCAGTATCCCTATCATCCCCTCTGGCTCACTTTCGCTCGATTTGGCCTTAGGTGTTGGTGGGTATCCCAAAGGGCGGGTAGTCGAAATCTATGGTCCTGAGGCTTCGGGCAAAACCACTCTTTGTTTGCACGCCATTGCCAACGTCCAAAAAGAAGGTGGCGTCGCTGCCTTTATTGACGTCGAGCATGCCCTTGACCCAGCTCGGGCCAAATCAATTGGTGTTAACCTGGATGAATTACTAATTTCTCAACCTGACTATGGTGAACAAGCGCTAGAAATTGCCGAAACTCTGATCCGCTCTGGCGGTGTTGGTGTCGTGGTCATCGATTCAGTGGCTGCTCTAGTGCCTAA
>PFDH01000001.1:0-161 GCA_002772705.1 Candidatus Pacebacteria bacterium CG10_big_fil_rev_8_21_14_0_10_44_11
GTACAGCTGTTTAATGATTGGATGAGAGTAATCATTAAGTGCTGGCAAAGAAAGCCAGTCGGATCGATGCTTTGGCTGGCGGAGAAAAAGGCGGGTTGACCGGCTTTGGTTAGAGTCAATCTTCAGCCTAGACCCAGCGGCTAATGGCCGGGTAGTGAGGC
>PFDH01000001.1:190-14518 GCA_002772705.1 Candidatus Pacebacteria bacterium CG10_big_fil_rev_8_21_14_0_10_44_11
ACTCTCATAGTATACTGAATAGTATGTCTATAGAGCTAGTTTTGATTTTAGTTGTCTTGGTGGGGGGACTGATTACCATTTATTTGGCTTTGCGACAGTTGGTGACTGGTCAAAAAGACACGCAGTTAGACACCTTGGTTCAAGCGGCCTTTGGTAAAAGCGCCCAATTAGTGGCCGAACAAAGCCGGTTGATTTTGCAAGGCGAAAAATCAGTCATCGCCAACGACATGGCGCATCGACACAAGAGTATTGAAGAGCTGGTGACTCGATTGCAGAAAGATTTGGAGAAGCGCCAAGAAGAGATTAGATCGCTGGAGCAAGACAGAGTCAAGAAGTTTGGCGAGCTAGTCACTTCGCTGGATAATCACCGCAAATTGACTGACGAGCTTAACTTGTCTACTAAACGCTTGGCTTCAGTATTATCGAATAATCAAGCCAGAGGGGAGTGGGGAGAAAAAATCATCGAAGATTTGCTTCAGACCAATGGTTTGATGGAGGGTATTCATTATCAACGACAGAAGGTCTTGGCAGGCTCGGTGTTACGGCCAGACATTACTTTACTTCTGCCAAATCACCGCATTGTGGCGGTGGATGTCAAGTTTCCCTACAGCGAAATGCAAAAATTGACGGCAGCAGAAACCAAAGAAGAACGCCAGGTTCATCTAAAGCAGTTTAATCAAGACCTTAAGCTAAAAGTTAACAAGGTGGCAGAGTATATTTTGCCCGCAGCCGCGACTTTAGATTATGCGATTATGTTTGTTCCTAACGAAATGGTTTTTTCTTTTATCAATCAAAAGTTGCCTGAAATAATCGATTACGCTATCAGCCAGCGAGTGTTGTTGGTCTCTCCGTTTACTTTTTTAATTGTGGCCAAGACCGTTCACGAAAGTTATAAAAATTTTATGGTCAGTGATGCTTTGCGTAGTGCGGTGGCAACAGTCGAGGATTTTGTCGGTGAGTGGGATACGTTTAAAGAACAAATTGCCAAATATGGTCGGACAATTCAAACCCTGCAGACCGACTATGATCAGTTGACTGGCACTCGGGTTAGGATGTTGGATAAGAAGGTGGAGAAGGTGAGAAAATATTCTGATGGAACTTTGTTGAAAGAGGCCGAAGAAAAAGATGCGTTGGGGGCAGGTGAGGGAAAATAACTCTAAAAAGGATGTTTTTAGTTTCTTCAATCAAAGTGACGGAATTAAATCACCAAATTTATGGGATTAATCGAATTAAATATAACAGTTCCTAGTTTTCTCTACGACGTGGAGCTAAAACAAATTAGATCTGTTCATCGATTTAATTTGTTTTTTGAGAAAAAGAAAAATTATTTTTGAGTGCTAGCAACCATATTTTCTAGTTTGCCTTCTTGGATTGGGCGGACGTGTTTGATTAATGGAACTGCGACATGATTTGGAATCGCATTCTCAATAAACATCCCCAGCGTATAAGACCACATTAAACCTGCTTTTTCATAATAGTCCTTGTTTTTAAGAGCCCGACCGTTTTTATCTTCGTAAAAGCTAATGAAATCATCAAGACTTTCGTTGTACCCAAATAACAAGTGTGGAATAGCTTTAGCCATCCAATATATGTCCCAACATCTATCACCAATTTCTGCAGGGTCCCAGTCGATGACAACATATCTTCCATCTGGTTGTTTTAAGATATGTTCCATATCTATGTCACCATTTATTAAACCAGAATCTGTTTTTTCTGGTAGGGAGTTTTTTAATACATCTAATCCAGCTTGCATTAAATTAATTGGTTCAATTCCAATTTTTCCTGAAAATTTTTTGAGTCTCGTACAAATCTGGTCAATTCTATCCAATGCGGTTATGGCGTAATTTGACCTCAATAAAGATGGAAAATTGGCAAGATTAATATTATGAATATTGACTAATAAATTCTGCCATTTCTCTCATAATTGCCCTTTTTTCAGGGATTGTCATCGCTTGCCCCATCTGTTCTGATAGAGACTTGCCACGAACTTCTGTCATTGCAAAATAATCCTGTGGGTATATTTCTTTACTATAGTCTGCATAAAACACGTGAGGGACAAGAGTGGCCCCGGAGGCCTCAATTCCCTGAAGAACTTCAACTTCTTTTCTCAAATCTGGTCTCTTGTATTCGGGTCTGACTTTGGGATAAACCTTATAAACTAATCTTTGTGTTTTACCATCCAACTCATAATTTACAAAGTACACATCATGAGAAGTCTGGATTGGCTTATCGGCATTTACAAATTCAACTTTTTGATCCGGATAAATTTTTTCAAGTGATTGCTGAAATTGTTCTCTATTCATAAATTAAATTTTCTGTTCAATAATGTTGGCAGCTTGTTTTGATCCACCAAGTTGAGCGAATTCTTCTCGGAGTTGACTTGCTTTTTGTTGATAAGAAGGATCGTCCAAGATTTCTTCTAAAGCTTCACCTAAATGTTGGACTTGGTTATCAATACCCAGTACTGCTTTACCGTTTCCATATCGTTCAACTCTTTTAGCTTGAGGTTGGTTAGCAAAGAAGAGAGGAGTAACTATCATTGGAACTCCCGCACGAATACCGTTCGTTACTGTTCCTAATCCTCCTTGGGAAATCATAACGTCCATTTCGGTAAGAATCTGTTTATCATCTGTAAAATCAAAGACCTCAACATTATCTGGAACTTTCATGTTTGGTAACAATAGGCCACGGGTGAGATATAAATAAATATTATATTTATCAACCAAGGATAAAACCGATTCGACTTGACGTTGATCCCAAAATACAGTTCCAGAGCTATAGAATACTTTTTTCTTTTTACCACCCTTTTTTTATCTCTTGCTTGGGTTCAATTGGATCAGCACCCACATATGTAAAAGAAGGATTGGTTCTGTCGCCTTCAAACTTGGGTGTGCTATATACTATCCTGGATGGAGGCTGTTCTTTCACAAATATTTCCTCAAAGTCGGCATCATTGAGTAAACCTAGTGATTGTTTTTCTTGCTGCGCTCTCTCCATAAACTCCTGACCATTTTTATCAAATTTTTCCAACAGTTCCCCCTCTGGAGCAGAAAAATCTTCTGGACCAAGTTTTAACCAAGGAAGATTCATAGAATGGGCGACTAATGCAGTAGTTTTAGATAGAGGTTCGCCTAATAAAATATTAACACCGTTTTCTTGTAAGAACCCGAAAGCCTTAATGTAAGAACTGACAATATTTTCTAAACTACAAAATGATTCTTTTTGGTGAGCCAACAGTTGCTCTTCTAGGGGTTCGCCTTCAAAACGTTTTCGATGAGGAGCTAATCCTATGTCAACATGATTGAGACCAAGTTTTTGCACGTGTGCTTTGATTTGTCTTCCAGACAAAACACTCACGTTATTTCCACGATGTCTTAATTCTTGAAGAGTATCGGTAACACCACCCCAGTCTAAATGGCCATACATGGGAAAGCAGATATAGGATATTTCGCGTTTGCTCATAATAATCTATGATATTACTACGAATAATAATTTGGTAAAGCGATAAAATCGATATAAAAAAATGAAATACGTTGTTTCTGCATTTATATTTCATCAACAAAAATTATTGATTGTTCACCACAAGAAACTAAAAATCTGGCTTCCGGTCGGCGGTCATGTTGAAGAAGATGAAACCTTTGAGGAAGCATTACACAGAGAAGTAAAAGAAGAAGTAAACCTACATATTAAAATACTTAATGCTTATCCTACATTTGAAAAGTTAGCAACTAGCCACATTCCGTTATATGTACACTCTGGAATGGAAAGTAATACTATGAAGGTCTGGTTTGATTTTGTTTGTTCTTGTTCCAGTACAAAATCATTTGAATTACAAACTACCGAACTTGATAATTTCAAATGGATAAAAAAATCTGATGTTAATAATTTAGAATCATATCCATTAGTTAAAAAATTAGCAAAATCGGCTTTTGATTTTATTTTTAAAAAGTAACTTTTCTCAGGGCTAAGGCGGTGCTAATTCGCTCAAGGATGGGAGCCTTCCATTTTCAAGTTAATTCAGAAAAAAAACACTAGCCTACTTTTTCAACCCCAACTTCTCCCCATAAAACTCAATATCCCTCTCAACCACTGTATCCCAGCCTGGGACTAAATTGTGATTTGCCCCAGGATATTTATAAAAAGTAATATCGATTGGTTGTAAGGCTGGTTCTGCCGCCTCGGCAGATTGAGTGGCCGACTGCTCATATTCTTTTTTGATTGCCGCTCTTCGATCATCTTCTTTTTCAATTTTTGCCACAAACTCGTCTGACCAAGCAATCAAGGCTGATTCGTCAGCGGTGCCATGGTGCAGCACAATTAGTCCGCGCAGGCCATCTAAATACCTAGTCAGGGAGAACTGGCTAAGGTCGTAATCACGCTCCAGCTGATTAACCAAGATTCGCATGGCTTTACCTTCGTCGTCAGCTTCGTCAGAAAAGAAGAGCACTGAGTAGGGAAAGGGAACGGTTACTGGTGCCCAAAGCGAAGTGGGAATTGGTTGTTGCAGAATTTCTAAGACGCTAAGGGCAATTTGGCCGCCATTGCTGTGACCCCAAAGGCCAAGTTTAGATTGGTTGACTGCAGTAATTGGGGTCTGTGGCACACCGTAGGTTTCCAGTGACTTGATTAGTTCGATCACCACAATTGGTTTTTCAAATCTGGCTTGCCAAGCGTCTGTCGGTTCCGGTTCACTGTCACCAACCCCAAAAAAATCTGGGGCGATGGTGATAAAGCCAGCTTTGGCAAATGCGCCCGCACCGCTTTTAGTCCCTACTCCGGTGGCGTAGATCTCTGGCGGTACATAGCCTCTTACCATTACAATTACCGGTGTATTCGCAGAAACGGTATTGGGAATATTGAGTTGGCCAGTCATGTGTTTACCCAACGGGGCATACGAAAAAATAAAACTGGTGTAGCCATCTTCAATTTCCATGGTTGACTCAATGTTAATTTTGGTGGCTTGGTACTGTCTCTCTCTCAAAGCGTTGAAGGTATAAACCAAGTACGGATACTCAACCAGTTGCTGGTCTGATACCAGAGGGGAAGGCAATAAGTTTTTATCTAGATATTGATAACGATACCAAGCCAACAGATAGCCCAAACTTAGACAGACAATGGCTGTAATAAAAAAGATGCCTACTACTCTCATTGATTAGTATTTTACCTCAGATTAAAATGGCTGCCAAAGTACCCGCTGACTGGCATACTCCCGATAGAAAAATAGTGAGTTTGGCATAGTAGCGTTTGCATTGCTAATGTAAAAAACTGGACCGATCTCAGAGCTAGTCTGACCAGACTCAAGCGCCAGCCACCGGTAATTTTCAAAGAAACTCGGAAACTCCGCTTCAAGCCCTCCTAATGTTTTTAATTGGTAGCGTCCGGTTGATTTGGCATCAACAAAATTAATGATGTGCCGGATCTCTCTGACTGAGGCACCATACGAAAATGGTTGAGTGGTTTCAACAAAAAATGATTGCTGTGTGACCGAGTACAGATTAAAGAGACAGAGACCAACGACGCCAATCAAAGTCACCTGTTGCAACTGTTTGTTAAGTTTGGTGATGGTGTAGGCCAGGTGTAGCGGCAGCAAAATAAAAAAGGGCGGGAAGTAGGCTTCAGAAGCTGAGCCATACACAAAGTAACTAACAAAGAGCAATAAGATGGCTAGTTCGACGAGTAGCATGGCTGGAGCTAATTCTTTCTTGCGCAGATCTCTAAAAGCAATGTAAAATCCAACCAGCATCAGTACGCCAACCAAAACAGAAACTTGCCAGTAATCAGTGCTAAAAATTCTGCCGCCAAAATGGGCTAGAGCAGAGCCATACTGAGTAAAGCTCACTCCCCCACCCGCTTTGAAACTGACAAACTGGAGCAGTTTATAGCCAATCCAGACCACAAAGGTACCCACTTGAGCGAATTTGTGAGTTAGATCAAAAATAATTTGTGGCAAGAGGCCAACTGCCAAGCCTAGAGCCAGCTGCAAAAATTGTGTTTTCCTAAGTTTTCTTTTTTGGTGCCAAAGGACGAAAGGAATCAACAGAATTAATGGCGCCATTGCTAGCTCAAACTGAAACAAAAAAGCAAAGGCAAAACTGACAAAAAACAGATTAAACTTTTTGCGCTGCCAGAGCAGCAGTAAACTGAAAAGATAGAGAACCAAAGCCAGTGGTAATGGAGTGGTGTGATATGGCACCCGGCCATTAGCGATTGCCAGTGGCGAAAGTGCTAATAAAGCGGCTGCAATCAAGGCTTGCCGTTTACTCAAATAAATGGCTGCGAATTCATACAAACCGATGACAGCCAAGATTGAAATCAAGGCAAATGTCAGCGATTGAGCCAAAGTATTGACGCCAAATATCACAATCACCATCATCTCTAGCCAAATAGTGACCGGTCCTTGTTTAAACCGGGGAACACTCGAGGGAATGCCCAACAGAGGTAAGGTTCTGTCCTGCACAGAATGATAAGCGACCATCAAATCTCTGCCCGCATCGCTGTACAAAATACCTAAATTATCCAACTGCCAGGTTCGAGTCCAAGCGGCTAAACAAACAATTAAGCAAATAATCCAGTTGGCTTTCAGAAAATTGATTGTTTGAGTCAAACTAAGGGACTTCATAGGTTTTGGTCAGTGATGACCACCAACTCACCAGGAGACAGATACAATCCCAGGGCTGGGAGTTGGTTGAGATTTTGATCTTTCTTTTGGAGATGTTCCAATGCCGACTGTTTTTTGTCACCCACAGCAAAGATTACGACTTGGGCAATGAAGGGCAGAGCACTTAGGCTTAAGGTGAGCCGTTTTCTAAAGGGATTCACTTGTTGATCGGCTAAATGATAATAAACTACCAGATCTGTGCTAGAAAAAAGGCCAGAAAATCGTTGTGCATACGGATCGGGCAAAATACCAAGGGTGTGGCCGTCTTCGCCCATACCAGCTAATAAAAAGATACTCGTTTGTTCTTCAATCAGTTGATGAAGGCGATGATTGAGCCGGCTGGTTGCTTCTTTGGGTTTAGTTTCTTGACCCAAAAATGGGATGAACTCTCCCCCATTGTCTTGAATAAGTGTGATCAAACCGCGCGCTTCCAACTGATGCTGATTGCTATCAGCTGAGTTGACTTCTACCCAACGCTCGTCTCCCAAGGAAATCATGGTGCCTGACAAGAGTTTTTCTTTCGCCAAACTCTCTAGTAGAAATTTTGCAACATCCAGGCAAGAGCCGCCTGAAAGTAACAGCAACCGTTTCGAGTTTTTAAAAAAACCGGATTGTTCAAGCAACTGCTGACAAATAACCGCTGCTTCCTGAGTAGTATCTGTGGCCGAAACTTGTTTTATCAGCAGTTTTTCCATATATCTGTACCGCTATCCTACTGAATCTCAATTCAGCCTGCAAGCTCCAGACACTATTTTTTCTCAATCAATCTTGCTACACTTCGCTCAAGTGAGGTGTCAGATGAGAAGAATCGATTCGCCGTTAACAATTTTTTTAGTTGGTGCCACGGGTGATTTGGCCAGGAAGAAAATTTGGCCGGCGCTGTATGATCTGTTCAAGCAGTCTTTACTGCCAGATACTTTTAATATTGTCAGTGTGGCTCGAGCCAAGTATTCTAAGGCAGAGTTTGCTGACTTTTTGGCACAAACGGTTAAAGTTGAAAAATCAGACCCAGCCTGGAAGCGGTTTATTTCAACAATTGAGTACGTCAGCGGCGATGTGATGGACCCAAAAACCTTTACTGAGATTGAAGAAGCCCACGCCAAAATTGCTCCGTGCGGCAATCATTTGTGGTACTTGGCTACTTTGCCAAGTTTATATGTTTCAGTGGTAAAAAATATCAAGGCTGAGCAACTACAAACCACCCAATGTGGTTGGACTAAACTATTGTTAGAAAAACCCTTTGGGGTTGATCTAGCCACTTCACAACAATTAAACAAAGAGTTGCTGCAAGTTTTTGAGGAAGATCAGATTTATCGAATTGACCACTTTTTAGCCAAAGAAACCGTGCAGAATTTGTTGGTTTTTCGTTTTGGCAACGGTTTGTTTGAACATCTGTGGAATCATCAGTTTGTTGACCACATTCAAGTCACTTCGGCGGAACAAATTGGGATTGCGGGCCGGGGGGTGTTTTATGACAGCGTTGGGGTGGTGCGGGATGTTCTTCAGAACCACGTTTTACAAATGTTGGCGATGACTTTGATGGAAGAACCAACAAGTTTAGATCCGGCTGAGATCAGAAAACGGCGAATGGAATTTTTGTCTCAACTAGAAGTTGTGCCCTCAGAACAGATTGGAGCGAGGGTGGCATTTGGTCAATACCAGGCAGGTCAAGTTGACGGTCTACAAGTGGTTGGATATACCGGAGAAAAAGATATTCCGGCTGAATCGGTGACCGAAACCGCGGTAGCCGGCAAACTCTTTGTCAATTCTGAGCGCTGGAAAGGGGTGCCAATCTACTTTAGATTAGGGAAACGCTTGCAGCAGAGTGTCACGGAAATTTCAATCAAATTTAAGGAGCCAATGAACTCAATGTTCTCTACCTTTGAAACACCACAAAAAGGCAATGTTTTGACGCTACGAATTCAGCCAAACGAAGGCGTGATTGTCCGGCTCAATGTCAAGCAACCCGGGTTGGAGTTACAGACGGGCGAAGTCTCGATGCAGTTTTGTTATCACAACCAATTTCAAATGGATTTAGTTGAGGCCTACCAAAAGTTGCTGTACGACGCTATTCAAGGTGATACCACCCTTTTCCCTCAGGCAGAAGACATCGATGCTTCTTGGCGATTTATCCAACCAATTCTTGATTATTTGGCAGACGCCCAAACCAAACCGTTGCCGTATGCTGCGGGTAGCTGGGGTCCGGCGGCCTTTGAAGAACTAATCGCTGAAGATGGTAGACGGTGGCTTGAGCCGCGTCCTGATATGTGTGTTGTATGAAAGGATTTATGAAGTTAGGGTATGTCGGTTTAGGCAAAATGGGCAAAAATATGGTGCTGCGATTATTAGAGCAGGGGCACCAGGTAGTGGCTTGGAACCGATCACCCGAACCAGTGGCAGAAGTAGCGGCTGCAGGTGCCACTGGCGTGACAAGTTTAGAAGCGTTAGTGCAAGCTTTACCCACACCAAGATCAATTTGGCTGATGTTGCCGGCGGGTGAGCCAACTCAGAGTCTGGCCAATCGGTTAGCTCAGTTATTAGCGGCTGGTGACACCCTAATTGACGGTAGTAACTCCTTTTATAAAGATTCACAACAATTAGCCAAACAATTAGCCGAGAAAAAAATTAAGTACATTGATGTCGGTGTGTCCGGTGGTCCGGCTGGTGCCAAAAATGGCGCTTGTTTGATGATTGGTGGCGACCTGGCTAGTTTTGAGGCCCACCAAGAATTGTTTACTAGTGTGGCGGTGGCCGGGAGTTTTCAATTTTTTGAAGGCGCTGGTGCCGGTCACTTTGTCAAAATGGTGCACAACGGCATAGAGTATGGCATGATGCAAGCTTTAGCTGAAGGCTTTGGAGTGTTGGCACAAGCCCCATACAAACTAGATCTGACCAAGGTGGCAGCCATTTACAACAAAAACAGCGTGATTGAGTCTAGACTAGTTGACTGGCTAGCAAAGGGTTTAGAGCAGGAAGGTCAAAATTTGGAAAATATTTCTGGCAGTGTGGCGCATAGCGGCGAGGGGCTGTGGACGGTGAAAACTGCTAAAGAATTGGGCGTGAGCGTACCCATTATTGAAGGTTCGTTGCAGTTTAGGTTAGACTCACAAACAAGTCCAAGTTTTGAGGGCAAAATTTTGTCGTTGTTAAGAAATCAGTTTGGCGGTCATAATGTGGCAAAAAAATCAGACTGAAGTAAAAAGCAACATAAAAAGCAACACTGTTGCAAGTATTCATAACCTCAGTTAAACTATCAAGATGCAACTTTTTTACACCGTAGCTAGCGCCTTTCTAATCAGTTTTGCATCTTTGACTGGCGCAGTCACGCTAATTTTAAATCAGCATCGTCTTCAATCAATACTATTGATGTTAGTTTCTTTGTCAGCTGGGACGCTAATGGGCGGAGCTTTTTTGCATTTACTGCCCGAAGCGATCGGGCATTTACCAGCTCAGTCTGTTTTCTTAACCACGCTGATTGCCTTTGTTGGCTTCTTCTTCATTGAGCGAGTTTTACACTGGCATCACTGCCACAAAGAGCGACACGAGCGAAAAATTTTAGGCGCCATGAACTTGACGGGCGACACAGTTCATAATTTTTTGGATGGTCTAATTTTGGCGGCTGCCTTTTCGGTGGACGTCAAAATTGGGTTTGCCACAGCGATTGCGATTGCTCTCCATGAAATTCCCCAAGAAGTCAGCGATTTTGGCGTCTTACTTCACTCGGGGTGGGAGAAGAAGCGAGCCTTACTCGCTAATTATTTGGTTTCACTGACGATTGTGGCGGGAGCAGTCATTGGCTTTTTATTGGCGGAGCAAGCGGAGGCACTCAGTTTTTGGTTAATGCCAGTTGCTGCTGGTGGTTTTATTTATATCGCCGCCGCTGACTTAATGCCAGAAATTAGACAGGAAAAAGATCTAGGCAAGTCATTACTTCACATGACCATTTTTATTACTGGAGTGTTTCTGATGTTTTTGATGGCGCAGGGTGAATAAATATATTTGATCTATATAATGGTGGCATGTTCCAAAAGTTGAAGCAGTTTTTGTTTGTGCCCTCGCGTGAGTTTGTTGCAACGGCGCCCATTCACTATGTGTTAAAAAGCCTGTCTAGTTGGAACTTGTTGGGGTGGAAGCCATTAGCAACAGTTTTGTATGCCAGTCCCCAACTGAGAGCTGGGTGGACCAAGCTAGACGTCAACGAACGAATCATTGAGGTACCTTGGGTGTATTCTCAGTTGAACTTTAAGAAAAAAGGCAAGGTTTTGGATATTGGTTGGCTAGAAAGTACCCTACCAATTTCTTTGGCGACAGCAGGGTTTAGTGTCACTGGTTTAGATATTAGATCAGGCGAATTAACTCATCCAAATTTTGAAGGTTTGGTGGGTGACATTTGTGAGACAAAGTTGCCCTCGAACAGTTTTGATTATGTGATTTTACTTTCAACTTTGGAGCACATTGGTTTAAATACTCTATATGGTCGGGCTGCTAGTGGCAGTTCAGACAAGAAAGCGGTTGAACAATGTCTGCGTGTCTTGAAGCTCTCAGGCAAGTTGCTGATTACCACTCCCGTGGCTAAACAGGCGGCGGTCAATGATTTTATGCGGATTTATACGCCGGCTATTTTGAAACGGTTGGTTAGGAATGGCGCCATTGAGTCACTTGAGTTTTTTAAAGCCAATCAAAATCGAACGGCTTGGAGTGTGACGTCTGAAAACGATTTACCAACACCACCAGATTTTGGGGTGGCGCTGGTGGTGGTGAAGAAAGGTCAATAAACATATGTTAGAAACAGAACGGCCAAAAGTTGGTGTAGCGGCGATTATTTTTACCACTGCTTCATTTGATGGAGCGAGGGTTCAGAATTAAATAGGAGTAGTAATGAAAATTCACTCAGGAATGAACAAAGATAATACTGCCTTGATTGTGATTGATCCAATCAACTCTTGCGCTCATGAAAAGTGCGAAACACCAGACTGGAATATTCACTTCTCAAAGATTAGAAAAATGTTGCCAAAGTTGAATAATTTTCTTAAGCAGTATCGAAAGCAAGTTGGTGGCTTAGTGGTGGTAACGACCATCACACCTTGGACCAAAGAATATCTGGCCGATAATCTTAACGAACTGTACAAAGACCCAGGGGCAGAGTACTACTCTGAGGACACCACTGGGTTTGACGAACAGTTTTACACGGTAGAAGTCCAAAAGAGTGATTTGGTGATCGCCAAAAATACTTATGATGTTTTTACGAATAAAAAGTTACTAGAAGAACTACAAGGACGGGGCGTCAAGTACATTGTGATTGCTGGAATATTTTCTGACGGCTGCGTTTTGGCTTCGGTGATTGGCGGCTTTTCGCATGGTTACAACTTTGTGATTTTGAAAGATTTGATTGAAACGACAGATCAAGATGAGCGACAGCAGTTGCAAAAATTATTAATTGACGTTACTTTTCCCAAGATGTATGGGAGGACGGTGGACTCAGATAGCTTCTTGGCTGAAATGAGCTAACCTCACTTTATACAACAGGTTTTGGAGATTCAACTAAGGTAACATTTCGCTATGCCCATTCACCTCTAACGTGTTCGTCACCATCCATCATTACTACCTTGAGAATTTCACTCGAAAGATCAGAGTAGACTCCACCCTCAACAGTTATTCCTTCGCGACCATAGGGAGATCTTACCCTGCTTCCGATTTGGCATGAAGCTATAAACTCTAGAGGACTTTGAAAAGTCACTTTTTCGTCTCGGGGTGGAAATAGTGTAGCACCGCGAATCTCAAGGGGCGTCATATTACTCCTTTGTTAGTCCTACTAGATCGGTATAGCACTGAGGTCAAATGGCAAGTGAAAATTGAATATCATTAATTGACAGATGTAAGTCTACGGTTTTACGTTCAGCGCTCAGGGCAGCATCTCAACTTCAGACTGACGAGGTTGAGGACTAGTTTGGTTTAGCAAAGTGTATTACTAGAATTGTATAATCGAACTCATGCAAGATAAAAACTCTCTCCAAACTGCTTTGACAAGATATAAAAGAAGTAATTATCACGTTCAAACTTGGGAAGAATATGTTCCTGAGTTGAATACTATGTCAAAAAAAGTAATTGACTACATTAAAAAGAACACTATTACCATTGACGCGGTTGTGCCACTGCTCAGGGGAGGAAATATTCCGGCTACGTATTTAGCCTACAAATTAGATATCCTTAGAATTTTGCCCGTTCAATATAAATATTTTTTTGTTAATAAAACAAGGTGCGAACTGAGAAAACTCCAAGGAATTCAAAAAGATTTGATTAAAACAAAAAAACCCAATTTTTTGTTAATTGAGGGTAATCATTGCTATGGCAATCAAGCTAAGTATGCTGCCAAAGATTTAAAAAAGGATTTTCCTGACTGCAGAATTATTTATGGCGCTTCAAATATTGATTACAGGTATCAAGATGTGGTAGAAGATGCGGAAGCAACCTTTTATGGCGAGCTTACAAACTGTTGTAAAGAGCTGACAGACGAGGAGTGTAAAAAATTAGGCATTCAATATAAAAAGGAGCTGCTTTTCCCTTGGGAAACAGTTGATGAAGAGTGGGAGATTGTTGAGCTAAAACAACACCGGTACAATAACTTGGATAGCATTATGGCTAATTCGCCACTGGTGGCGGAGTATCCGCTGGAGTAAGCGCAAGAATCACTTTTTTCTGTAATAAACAGCCTATTTTAAATCATTCAAACCTCTGAATGGCAAAATATCGTTAAACATGTCTCAAAAACCAGGAATCGATCTACCAGTCTTTTTTTGAAAAAAGGTGACCGTTTTGGAACGGTGTCTTCATGGTGACCCCATCCGGATTCGAACCGGAGTTACCAGGATGAGAACCTGGTGTCCTAGGCCTCTAGACGATGGGGCCGCCTTGCCAGGATAAGAAAGTATCTTAACCTTGGCTGTTAACAGCGAAATTATACTTTGTTCTGATCAGATCCTCAACTAGCCACTTGATTACGACCCTTAAATTGTTTTGGTATATTGCATTTGCGCATGTTAGACTATCACTAATTAGATTCAGGGGGGCTTTATATGAACAGAGACAGCGTTGTCCAGTATCTAACCAGTGCCAAGATGTTGAGCTACATTGCTTTGGGCAGAGCTATCTTCAAAGATTTGCCTCATATTCCACAAAACGTCAAAGAATCTCTGATGAAAATTATCCCTTGGCTGACCATTATTGGTGCGGTTCTGATGGCTGTGGCTGGGATTGAACACCTGATGTTTGCGATGGGAGTTAGAGCGATTAGAATTTTGTTTGGTTCCTCAACCTACTGGGTTTTGACTGGCGTACTTGAATTAGTTGCCGCCTACCTCGCCTTTTTAGCCTTTCCACTGCTCAAGGAGAAAAAATACAACGGCTGGGTGCTGTTGTTCTGGAACTGTGTTTTGGGTTTGGTGATGAGCGTGGTCACTTTAGCCTTTGTGTTGGGCAACCTAGTTGGTGCGGTTTTGGCTGCAGCAATTAGTTTCTACCTGGTCTATGAATTCGAGCCGCTGTACAAGAGCTCGATGAAGAGTGTGATGGTCTCGACAGACACCAAGCCAAAAACCAACAAGAAGTAAGTAACTGGCCAGCAGTCCGCAAAAATTTCTATGAAACGCTTTTTTGTTCAATTGTTTAAAGTG
>PFDH01000034.1:0-7059 GCA_002772705.1 Candidatus Pacebacteria bacterium CG10_big_fil_rev_8_21_14_0_10_44_11
TCATACTGCACCTTAAATTGTCTAACCTTGCCTTGTCCCACCATTTGGTCAGGAAAACTAATGTTTACCACTGATTTTATCTGCGAATGCGTGACGTTGGGGGTAATTGTCTGATTATTGCTAGAAGCGGTGACGTGTTGAAGCTCCGGAAAGTTGGTGCTAAGGGTGTACTCTTTTAAGTAGGTAGTTGGTTGCAAATTTTTAACGCTGAAACTGTGAGTGACCTGGGTGGTGCCAGAATCAGAAACGACGTAGGTAGTTTCTAAAGTTGTTTCAAAGGAACTGTCGGTTTGGGCATAGACTATAGACAAGCTCAGGCCTAAACGTACCAGGCGTACTAAAAATGCAACCAAGACAAATTTCAAAAATCGAAATGTCATTCAACCCTCTATTGTACGGGATAAGCTTGATTTGGTGAAACTGCAAGGTGTTTTAAAAAAAATCTTATTTACTTAACTGTTTTAGCTTGAGTGATCAGCACGAATAGTAACGTAACTAAGATACGTATCTTGGAACGCTTGAAGAGTTTCAACTGTGTAGGCACCACTCTTGATTTGTTGATCAAGTTCAAAGAGCCTCCGACGAAGTAAACTCACTTTTCGAAGGTGATCTTCAAGATCAAATTGTGAATGCCCGTCTGTCTCTTTTAACATTAGAGAAACCCCCCAAGAATTCACCAAGATCCCAAAACATTCCAACAGAGAGGGTTGAGCTAATTCTATTAAACTTCTATTGCCGCGTCAACACGTACTCACTGAAATGTCTTTTCTCTTAGTAAATTTTTTTTTAATATCACTTCATCGCCTGGAATTCTTGTTTCAAAAAGTAACCCGTATGCGAGTTCTCCAGCTTAGCAATTGCTTGAGGGGTGTCGGTGGCGACTACTTCACCACCCAAGTTACCGCCCTCGGGACCCAAATCAATTACCCAATCAGCATTTTTAATAATATCCAGATTATGTTCGATTACCACCACAGTGTTGTTTTGTGACACCAACCTGCTCAAAACGTTCAGCAGTTTTTGAACATCATAGAAATGAAGGCCGGTAGTTGGTTCATCTAACAAGTAGACCACGTGTTCAAAGGATCTAGCTGCCAACTCTTTGGCTAACTTGACCCGTTGGGCTTCGCCGCCGCTGAGGGTTGGGGCGGGTTGTCCCAACTTGATGTAGCCCAAGCCCACGTCCTGCAAGGTCTCCAACTTACGAGCCAAGGTTGACTGTTTGCCAAAAAACTCGGTTGCTTCTTGAACTGACATTGCCAGTACTTCCGCAATATTTTTGCCTTTGTACAGCACCTCTAGCGTTTCTTGGTTGTAGCGTTTGCCATGACAAACATCACAAGTGACATACACGTCTGGCAAAAATTGCATCTCAATTTTGATTTGCCCGTCCCCTTGGCAAGCTTCACAGCGACCGCCCTTGACGTTAAAACTAAATCGACCGGATTTATACCCTCGAATGCGCGAGTCTTGCGTTTCGGCAAACAGACTCCTGATGTAATCAAAAACTTTGGTGTAGGTGGCCGGGTTGGAGCGCGGGGTTTTGCCAATCGGACTTTGGTCAATCAAGGTCACCCGCTTGACTTCTTCCGGAATCATCATCCGCTCAATTTCGCCACGCATACTATCCACTTTTTTACCCAGCTGGTAGGCCAAATGGTTGTATAGGGTGTCGTGTAGCAGCGTCGATTTACCCGAGCCAGAAATGCCGGTAATACAAATCAGTTTATTGAGTGGAAAATCAACGTCAATGTGTTTGAGGTTGTTGTGATGGGCGCCAGAAATTTTGATTGCCGCTGGCCCAGTTAATTTGTCTTCTGAGACTAGTGTCGGTTCTTTAATCAGGGCTTTTCGTTTGACATCTTTTTTTCTAGACAAGTACTTGCCGGTTAACGATATGGGGTTGGCAATCAGCTCAGCTGGAGTGCCTTGTGCCACTATTTCTCCGCCTTCAGATCCGGCTTTGGGACCAAAGTCCACAATGTAATCGGCGGCTAACATCACGTCGCGGTCGTGTTCAACCACGACGACGGTGTTGCCTTTTTCTTGCAGGTTTTTAAGGGTATCGATCAAGCGATGATTGTCCCGTTGATGAAGACCAATGGTTGGCTCGTCCAGGATGTACAAGACGCCGGTCAAACCAGTGCCAATTTGTGAAGCCAGCCTGATCCGTTGGGCCTCACCACCGGCTAGGGTTGAGGCTTCTCGGTGGAGAGTAAGATAGTTCAAGCCAACCGAGGTCAGAAAATCCAATCGACTAACAATTTCTTTTAAGATTGAAGCAGCAATTTGTTGATTTTTGTCAGAAATGGCCGGATTAGTTGACAGGCTTTGCGCCCACTGACTGGCTTCCAGAATTGGTAGTTGGGTAATTTCAGCGATATTTTTGTGCTGAATTTTAACACTCAAGGCCTCGTCTTTGAGCCGCGTGCCTTGGCATAAACTGCAAACTTGCCGATTCATGTACTGTTCAATGTCGCGCTGGACAAACTCGGAGTCAGTTTCACCGTAGCGTCGTTCAAGATTAGAAATAAAGCCTTCAAATTTTTCTTCAATCATCGTGGCGCGACCAAACCGATTATCGCCATAAACCTGGTAGACCTTGTCTGAACCGTAAAGCAAGGTGTGCTGCACAGACTCGCTCATCTCGCTAAAAACGGTTTTGCGAAAGTTTACTCCCTCATCCTCGGCCACCGTTTGAACTAGGCGTGACCACCAAGAGTCATTGCTCAGAACTCTGGCAAACGGAATAATCGCGCCCTCACTCAGGGTTAAACTGGATGCAACAATTTTAGTCACGTCAATTTTTAGCAACGAGCCAAGACCATTACACTCTGGACAGGCACCTTGCGGCGAGTTAAACGAAAACAGCCGTGGCTCTAACTCAGAAAACGAACGGCCACAGTTGCTGCAGGCCAAACGTTCACTAAAAATCTGATTGGCAGCATCTTTTGGTTGATCGGGAAATGACAAACTGGGATCGTTAATAAACGAAATCGTGACCAAGCCTTCTGATAGTTTGAGCGCTTCTTCGACCGACTGATTGAGCCGGCTGCGAATAGTTTTTTCTTCTTTTTCATCATTGAGTTGCTGGCTAGCAATCACCATCCGGTCTAAAACCACTTCAATATCATGCTTATTATTTTTCAGCAAACTAAAATCGTGATCCAACTCAAAAAATTCGCCGTTGATTCTGACCCGCGAGTAGCCTTTTTTCTGCAGATTGGCAAACAACCCTTGAAACTCACCTTTGCGTTGTTGCACCACTGGCGACAAAATCATAAATCTCACCGGCGCGCCAGCCATTCTTTTTCTGGACTCAGCCAGCACTTGGCCAACAATTTCGTCAATTGTTTGCGTTGAAACCTCAACCCCACAGTCAGGACAGTACTGGGTACCGATTCTGGCAAACAACAAGCGCAAATAGTCATAAATTTCGGTAATAGTGCCAACCGTAGAGCGTGGGTTGTGAGAAGTGGTTTTTTGATCAATTGAGATGGCTGGTGAGAGGCCGTCAATGTGGTCTACATCCGGTTTGTGCATGATGCCTAAGAACTGGCGGGCATACGAGCTTAAACTCTCAACGTAACGACGTTGTCCCTCAGCGTACAAGGTATCAAAGGCTAGCGAACTTTTACCACTCCCCGACAAACCGGTGAAAACCACTAGTTTGTTTTTAGGAAAACTGACCGAGATATTCTTGAGATTGTGTTCTCGAGCGCCGGTGATGGTGATTGTGTCGTGCATGCTCATATACTGCTGTCTATCAAGATTTAGCGAACTTTCAGGGTATCATACTTTTGTGTATTTTCTAGTCTTTTGTTTCTAATTACTTAACCGATAGACGTGATCCCGCAAAATTGCTGCCAGTTCATAATCTAGTTCTTTGGCGGCTTGGTTCATCCGCCGTCTTAACTTTGCCGCTAGTTTTTTTCTGTCCACCGGTGTTAAATCGGCAGGCTTGATTTTGGTCAAATCAATCGACTCCATTTTTGAAAGATTGATAAAGAGGCCTTCTTCTGGTTTTTGTTTCTTCAGACCTTTAAGCAGCATTTCATCAGTTTCATCGGTCTTTTCGATCATCCGCTCCCTAAACGGTTTGGAGATTCCCACGGCGGTGATGTTGTTTTTTTGATTAAACTCCAGTTGAATTTTTCTTCGGCGCTGAGTTTCACCAATCGCCGCTTTCATTGAGCCGGTCAGGTAATCGGCGTAAAGAATGACTTGTCCGCCTTCATGTCTGGCTGCCCTGCCCATGGTTTGGATCAAGGCTGAGCGGGAGCGCAAAAAGCCTTCTTTGTCGGCGTCCAGAATTGCTACTAGTGAGACTTCCGGCAGGTCTAGACCCTCACGCAATAAATTAATGCCCACAATCACGTCATATGTTCCCCGGCGCAGATCGTCCAAAATATCTGACCGATCCAGAGTGGTGACGTCAGAGTGTAAATAAGCCACTTTGGGAAATTGAACAGAGTCTGGATTTGGCATGGCGGTTTGGTGCTGGCTGCCTTTTAAAAAGGCTTCGTCAAGCTTGCCAATTTCCATTTTGTCGATCGGTAGCAGCCCGTCGTCAAGCAGGATCCGGTCGTCAGGATCAATTTGTTCTAACTCAGCCAGATGCTTTTTGCGCCGCTCAATCAAATCCAGAATTTTCTCGTGATCGTTCAGGTACTCAGTCAAGGCCTCAGACATTCGCTTAGTTAAAGTTGTGACCAAGGTGCGCTGACCAAGTTTTTTGCGGGCAATTACTTCCATGACTAAGTCTTCAATCTGAAATTTTGTTGATCTGAGGGTGACCTGAGGGTCAACCAAGCCGGTTGGGCGGATCAACTGTTCAACGACTTTGCCCTCAGACAAAGAAACTTCATAGTTGTTGGGTGTAGCTGAAACATAGACAATTTGTTCCATCCGGTTCATAAACTCGCTGAACTTGAGTGGCCGGTTGTCAAAAGCACTGGGCAAGCGAAAGCCGTACTCAATCAGGTTAGTTTTGCGGGCTTGATCACCGGCGTGCATTCCCCTTATTTGGGGCAAGGTCATGTGACTTTCGTCAACAATGGTTAAAAATCGGTTCTGGCTAAACAAGCGAGCATTTTCGTGAAAGTAATCGATTAAGGTGTAGGGCGCTTCACCAGGCAAACGACCATCAAAGTAGCGCGAGTAGTTCTCAATTCCATTCACGTAACCCAGCTCCCGCATCATCATCACATCATGGGACACTTTTTGATTCAGCCGGTAGGCCTCAACAATTTTGCCCTCGGTTTTTAGCTCCTCTACTCGAGCTTTTAGATCCGCCTCAATTTGAGTCAAGCCGGCTTGCTGCGCCTCATCATTAATGGTGTAGTGCTTGGCTGGATAAATGGTGAACTTTTTGGCTCGTTGAGCGGGTTCTTGGGTCATGGCCAAGGTTGGTTCAATGGTGTGTGAATGAGGCGATACTTTAGGTGAACCGGTAACCGGGTCAATCCAGTGAATCGAAACAATTTTATTTTCGAGCGTTTCAATCTTGAGCGCCACATCTTCATAGGCCGGCCAAAGTTGGATGACGTCACCGCGAATCCGGTAGCTTCCCCGCCGCAGCTCCAGATCAGATCGCTCATATTGCAAGTTTGCCAGCTGCAGCAGTAACGTTTCTCGTTTAATCAGCTCTCCCTCCATCAATTCAAAGGTATTCTTGCCATACTCAACTGGCGAGCCCAAGTTATAAATACACGAAACCGAAGCAACTACAATCACGTCTTTTCTGGTCAGCAAGTTGGTGGTGGCCGATAGCCGCAACTTATCAATTTCGTCATTAATGGTGGCTTCTTTTTCGATGTAGGTGTCTGAGCTGGGAATGTAGGCCTCCGGCTGGTAGTAGTCATAATACGACACAAAGTAGCTGACGGCGTTTTGGGGAAAGAAGTCGCGGAACTCTTGATACAGTTGAGCGGCCAGAGTTTTGTTGTGAGCGATCACTAAGGTTGGTAACTGAGTTTTTTCAATCAAACAAGCTACACTATAGGTTTTTCCACTACCCGTGACACCCAACAAGACCTGATTTTTTCTGCCTTCCTCCACACCATTCACCAGCTGTTTTATAGCTGTTGGCTGGTCTCCAGTGGGCGAAAATGGCGCCTTGAGTTTGAAGTTCATAAAGGGGTGATTATAGCGTATAAATGGCGAAATTTCTAGCACAAAGAGATACGAAATGAGGGGTAAACCCAAGGCTGTATAATCAACAGTATGAAAGCTACCGGCATCAAAACCCCCATCGTTCACATTGGCGACAATTTGGAAAAAATTTTGCTTGACGCGCTTCCTAACCTGCCTGAAAAAAGTATCTTGGTTGTGACTTGCAAAATTATTGCTTTGTCTGAGGGTTCTGTCGCTGAGCGCAAATTGGCGACAAAAAAAGAAAAATGGGCGGTGGTTCAGCAGCAAGCCGAGCTCTATACCGATCCTGGGCAATCTCAATATAACCTGATGCTGACGGTCAAAGACCAGATTATGGCAGTTAATGCTGGGATCGATGAGTCTAACGCCGATGGCGCTTATGTGTTATTCCCTAAAAATGCCTATGCTTCAGCCGAAAAAATCTGGCGGCTGCTTCGCGATCACTATCAAATCAAGCAACTTGGCGTGCTAATCATCGACAGCAAAACATTTCCGCTTAAGTGGGGAACGATTGGTACTGCTTTGGCCTATTGTGGTTTCCAACCAGTCAATGATCGCCGAGGCGAAAAAGATCTCTTTGGTTATGAGATGGTGATGACCAAAGAAAATATTGCCGAAGGCTTGGCTGCGGCCGCCAACGTAGAAATGGGTGAAGTGGCGGAACAAAAGCCACTCTGTTTGATTGAGAATCTAGAAAAAGTTGTTTTTCAAGATCACCCCCCTACTCCAGCCGAGATCGAAGAATTGAATATTTCAATCGTCGATGATGTGTATGCACCGGTGCTGACCAAGGCTAACTGGCAGAAAGGTGGACACCACCAATCTAAGAACCTGTCTGGCAAGTCGCATTCTACTACAAGTCAACAGGCTTCGGCAAAAGAAATGATTCATCACTCCTCGAAG
>PFDH01000034.1:7112-21309 GCA_002772705.1 Candidatus Pacebacteria bacterium CG10_big_fil_rev_8_21_14_0_10_44_11
AGACAGGTTCTAAATCATGAAGTATCTTTTCATTTTTGCCCATCCAGACGATGAAACGGTTGCCTGTGCTGGCACCATTCGTCAATTGGTCGATCAGGGAGACGAAGTAGCTTTAACTTCGGTTACACCAGGAGAGGCCGGTGAGGTTCAACCCTCAGCACTCAAAAAACTCAGACAAGCTGGGTCAGTTAGCAAACTTCGACAAGCGGAGCTGAACAAAGTAGCCAAGGCTTTGGGTATTCACCAAGTGACTGTCTTGGCTTTTCAAGACGGAACCATTACCAACCAGCTGGTTTGGGGTAAACTCCAACAAGATTTGATCGATCAGATCGACCGGCTTTTGCCAGATGTAATAATTACTTTTGACCACACCGGCTGGTACTTTCATCTCGATCACGTTGGGGTCTCGATTGCGGTTACGCTGGCTTTTCATAAAACAAAACATCGGCCACTGGCTCTGCTCCATTCGCATTTTCAACCTGGTGGTAAAAAATGGAAATATATTTTTCACGCCTCGCCAGCCACTCACCGGGTTTTGGTCAGGGATACTCACCAGAAACTGGCAACAATGGAGTTGCACCAATCCCAGGATCTGCAGATTCCCAAAGCCTATGTTATCAAAAAGAAACGCCACTACGAATTCTTCGAACTAGCTTGTGCGACCAAAAAAGGCAAAAAACTTTTTTCCCGATCACCTATTTTCAGCCAAATTAAAAAATGAGTTGAAGCCTGAGGCTGATTCCGCTATGATTCAAGTATGAAACAATCTTCAGCTGTCTTGTTTATCATCCCTACCTTGCTCCTCTTGACCACGGCCAGCGTCCAAGCGCTAGAGGTTACGATTGATCGCTATGGCACTATCACTCTAGAGCAAAATGGCGTTCTTGGTGATTCAACCGAAAAAATAGAACTAAAAACTGAGCAAGCCCAAACTGAACCAACTAACCAGGCATCACTCAGATCAGCCACCCCACTGCCAACAAAGCGAGTGACGACTCAGCAAGAAAAATTGATCCGGGTTCGCAACTCAGCAGAAAATCAAAATGTTGAGTTAGTTGATAAACGCCAACCTGCTGCATCCCAACCTGAAAATTTTGGCGCCAACACCCTCAACCTAACCTTAACTGCCGCCCAAAAAAAGGAGCGTCTCAAAAAACTTGAGGAAGCGCGCTTAAAGCAAGAGGTTCATTCAAAAGCAGTCGAGCAAACTCGTGAAGAACGCAAGGAGAGGGTGCAAGAAAAGATTGAACTGCACCGAGCTGATGCGGCGTCTGAATCAGGCCTCTACCTAAAAACTAAGGAAGTTCAGGCCAGAATTCGTGACGGCCAAGAGGTGGTAGTTGATCCAGAAACCAATGAGATTGGTTTGGTCATGCCTTCAGGCAAGATCAAAGCAGTTAACTTTTTACCCGACCAAGCCGCTACTCGCTTTCAGGAATTTTTGGATACCGCTACCCAGACTGATGAATCTGGGATTGAGCTCTCTACCTTAGAAGACGGAACCGTTGCCTATACCCTACCGGCTCAAAAAACCAAACGGCTGTTTGGCTTTATCAGTCGGAATATTCCAACCAACTATGTTTTGAATGATGAAACTGGAGAGGTTGAAGAGCAACCGGTCACCCGAACTGGCATTGCCCAGGTATTTGACTTGCTTAGTTTTTAGTCAAACTAATGTCAAATACCGGTTTTGAAGTCGCGCCAAAGCGGAATTTGTATTCTTCGTCGCCTCGCAAAAAGTCATAGACCAGGTTTTGGTTGGCAATGGCCACTTGGATGGTATGCGCAGTCAGCAACGTGCCGGTGCCAAGATGATTAAATTGAGTCGGATCAAAGCCAGAGTTATAAAGTAAAAATTGGCCATTGTACGCAAATCCCAACATCGCCGCCACTCTTTTTCTTTCTAACTTCAAAAAATGCAGGCGTAGCCAACCGGCCTTGGCCGCTTGGGGAATAAATGTACTGAAAAATCGCAGATGATTACCATCCCAGAAATCTTTTTTCTTTGCTGAAGAGGCTTGATGCAGTTTAATAAAATCTGGCAGCGCTTCTAGTACCTCTTCCTCCAAACTAATCAGCTCAAATTGATGATCAACTTCTGCCAATCGATGCAGTTTCCGTCTGATCTCATGCCGTTGTTTTCTATCCAGCTGAGCCAAATATTTTTCCCAACTGGCCGGTAAGTTAATAAACGGAGAAACATCTTGTTGTTGTTCTTGAGCCGCCAGAAAAGTTTGCTTCAGCCAATTTCTGGTTGGCGAAGCTGCTGGCAGACTGCAGAAATAAAACGCTTTCCAGCTGGTTAACTGAGTGGTCAAAACTTGAGCTAGGGTTTGATACACTTCGGTTTGATGTTCTTTATCAACCAGTAAATCCAAATAATCGGAAACATTGACACAGCCCACAAAACATAATTCGTCTTTGTTGTTTGCTGCAGCTGAAATAAAGAACGGGGCCAGACCCACAAGTTTACCCTCAGCGGTGCGTAAGACAATCAGCTGCAACTTACCCGCCCCAAGGGTTTGCCACCAAGCGGCTTGAAATTGGGGGGTTTGAAAGAGATAATTGGTTATAGACCGATCCAGCAAAGCCAGCCATTCATCTTTTAGTTGTGCAAAAATGGTTGCCTCAGTGTGTATACTGACTGATAAGGACATCAACTTTGATTATAATGCCAAAACTTACCAAAACGCAGCTAACCGCAATTAGCACTAAGACCGGCGACAGAGGCGAAAGCAGTTTAGCCGATGGTCGACGGGTTGCCAAATCATCGTTAGTTTTTTCGGCGCTGGGAGACGTAGACGAACTTAACTCTTGGTTAGGGTTGTTGGTTTGTTTGCTTGACAAGCAATTTGCCAAACCACGCCAGACTTTGTTAAAAGTGCAGGAAGATTTATTTTACCTTGGCGCTGAGCTGGCTGCCTCTCCAACCAGTACGTTGAGCGCAACAGCAATCAAAAAAATTGAATCTGAGTCAACTCACTTACAACAATTAATGGCCAAAGATTGGACAAAAAAGTTTTTGTTACCCGGTGGCAGCGCTCAAGCTGCTCAGCTTGACATTGCCCGCGCTGTTTGTCGACGAGCAGAGCGTTCTGTCGCGACTTATGGCGCTGAGGGCATGGTCTCGATCAGAATTAAGCGCTACCTGAACCGATTGTCGGACTATCTCTACGTGTTGCGCTGTTTTGTGAATCAAGAGTTGGTGGTGACCGAGAAAAAATTTATCTCTACTACTTCTAAATAAATCATACTATATCTAATTACATCATAATCATACAAAAATTTAGTGTGATTCATCAACCTAATTTATTTAGGTAACAAATTAGCAATCTTCATATCAGACTGCTAATCCCCCAAATCTCGCTTAATACTGAAATTTTCTAATCAAGCCGACCACCCGGCCTTGAATCTGAACATTGGTTGCATAAATTGGACTCATGGTTGAGTTGGCCGGTTCTAATCTAACCCGTGTCACTTCTTTGTAAAATCGCTTTAAGGTAGCCAAGCCGTTATCAAGCAAGGCAACGACAATATCACCATCACTCACCTCTTGGGTTTCTTCGATCACCACGTAGTCACCATCAGCGATATGATCTTCAATCATTGATTCACCTTTGACTTGCAGCACGTATGAGCGGCGCTTACCGCTAATCATTTCTGGCGAAACTTTAAAACTGGCATTGGGATCAGAGTGAGGCTCGATTGGTGAGCCGGCAGCAATAAAACCAAGCAACGGTAAGTCCACACTGTCAGACATTTTTAGAAAAGTGCGATCGAGTAACTCAATGCCACGAACAGCGCCGTCATGCTTCTTAATAATTTTTTTTCTTTGCAGGGCTGCAAGATGTTCGTGGACGGTGGCAAGCGAAGAAACGTTAATTGAGCCGGCAATCTCTCTGAGCGTTGGCGAATACCCATTTTTTTGCAAGTATTGAGCGATAAAATCAACAATTTGTCGTTGTCTTTTGTACAGGGTGACTGCCATAATTGCTCCTTTTAACTGATGATCTGGATGGTTCGGGCAAACCATTACCGAAACAAACACAGCATAACCGAAGATGACACGAAAATTCAACTATAACTTAAAACATCTAAATATATCAAAAAGGATGAGGATGCACAATCATGAGTAAGAGAGTGGCTTTCGGATCAAACTAGATCAAAGCTCTGCCAGTCATTTCGGACGGTTTTTCCAAACCCATCAAATTCAGCATCGTTGGAGCCACGTCAGCCAAAATACCGGTTGGCAGCATGGTTGCTTTATCGGCAAATCTTTTGGCGATAATAAATAATGGTACGGGATAGATTGAGTGTTCGGTGTCAACTTCGCCGGTTTTATTATTAACCATTTCTTCAACGTTGCCGTGATCGGCCGTGATTAAGACAATCCCATCGGTCAGCAAGACGGATGAGACAATTTGACCAACCACTTGGTCAACCACTTGGCAGGCCTGAACGGCTGCGGCAAAATTGCCGGTATGGCCAACCATGTCGCCGTTACAAATATTGCAGATCACCACATCAACCAAATCCGCTTTAATTTTGGCCAGTAACTCTGAAGTAATCTCGAGAGCGCTCATGGCCGGGGCTTGATCGTATGACTTCACGCCTTTTGAGGGAATAATAACTCTGGTTTCTCCAGGGAACATCTCTTCTTGTTGGCCATTCATGTAGTAAGTGACAAAACGTTCTTTTTCGGTCTCAGTGATTCTCAGCTGCCGCAAGCCATTATCAGAAAAGACCTTGCCTAAGGGTTGTTTAATGAATTGAGGCGGAAAGGCAACGTCAACTGAAATGGTATCCTCATACCTGGTCATGGTGACAAAGTACAAATTGTTAACCACTTTTGGCCGTTGAAACGTTTCAACCAAGCCCTTTTTCTGAATGTTAGTCTTTTCGTATTTTTCGGTATACGGGTCAAAAGCACTTTGCGCGATACCAGATTCAAAATCAGGCATCACAAACGCTCGGGTTAATTCGCGGGGACGGTCGATCCGGTAGTTAAAGAAAATAACTGCGTCATTATCATTGATCACTCGATGTGAGCCATCTTGATTGCAGATAGAAATTGGTTCAATAAACTCGTCAGTAATGCCTTTGTCGTATTGAGCCCGCAAGGTAGCGATGGGATCAACTATACACTGACTGCCGTCCCCCATGGTCAAAGCCGTGTAGGCTTTTTCAATTCTTTCCCAACGTTTATCACGATCCATGGCAAAATAGCGGCCCATCAGGCTGGCGATTTCACCAACGCCGGTGCTTTTGCAGTGTTCCATAATTTGCTGAACATAATTGATCCCAGAGGTTGGGGGTGAGTCACGACCGTCGGTAAAGCCGTGAATGTAAACCTGGGTCAGGCCTTGCTGTTTACAAAAGTTGAGGAGCGCGTAGAGATGTTCAATGTTTGAGTGGACACCGCCAGCACCAACTAAGCCCATCAAGTGCAGAGTTGAACTATACTGCTTGACGTGTTTGACGGCATTAAGAAATGCCTCGTTAGTAAAAAAACTACCGTCGGCAATAGCCATGTTTATTCGCGGTAGGTCTTGGTAGACAATGTGACCGGCGCCGATGTTAAGATGACCGGTTTCGGTATTGCCATCTTCTCCTTGGGGCAATCCGACGGCTTGGCCACTGGCCTCTAGTTGGGTGTGGGGGTATGACAACCAATATTTATCCAAGTTTGGTGTCTTGGCCGCCTGAATGGCGTTGCCGGCGTTGGTGGGGCCAATGCCCCAACCATCCAGAATCAATAAAATCACCGGGTGGGGACCTTGATACGCATTTGGTTGAAGCATAGTGTCCAGTGGCCGTGAGGCAACGAGTGGTTGGCTGGAGCGTTGACGAATGCCGTCAGCAGTAACTGGCAAACTAGCCTGATTGGCGGTTGCTGTACCTACCTGGGGTTGTGCTGGTGCCATTGGCGGTTCAGCTTCAATGACTTGCTGAGTTGGCAACTGAGGCTCGGGCAAAGGTGGTAAGTATGAAACCGGTGGCTGGTCAGTGGCGGCAAACTGCTGATTTTGAGAAGCAGAAAATCCAGCTGGCGATTCTGATTTTTTTGCACCCAAAAAAGGTAGCGTAATCCCTAAGAATTTTACCATTTGTCATTTCTTCTGAGCTAGTAGTATCTACTTTAGTTGAGCTGGTTGAGCTCCGGCTTGCAGTTGTTGTTTTTTGGCTTGATTGATCTCAAAACTAATTTGGCTCAGTCGGTTATACTTTGCTACCCGCTCACCTCGGTTGGGTGGTCCAAACTTGACGTACTCGGTGCCGATACCGACCGCAAAATCAACAATAAAGTCATCGTTCGTTTCACCACTCCGGTGAGACATAATGCTTTGCCAGTTGGACTGTTTGGCCAGTTTGATGACTTTGACCGTTTCAGTAATGGTGCCAACCTGGTTTGGCTTGATGAGGACGGCATTACACAACTTTTTCTCAATGGCGTTGGCCACCTTTTCTTGGCTGGTTACCAAGAAACTGTCACCAACAATCTTAGTGGTTTCACCCAACTCGGTGGTAATCGCTTTCCACATATCCAGGTCATCTTCTTGAAATGGATCCTCAATCAGGAAAACGTTATACATGTCTCTGATTTTTTTATAGTATTCCAGGAGTTCTTTGCCAGAAAATGGTGTTGAGCGATCTTTTAAGGTATAGTGACCGTTTCGATAGAGTTGTTCGGCGGCGACGTCGATGCCAAAAAACAGGTCTTGGGTAAAAGTATAGGGTGTAGCCTTGATGGTTTCGACTAAAATTTCAAAGACATCACTGTTACTGTACAGATTTGGCGTGAAACCGCCAACCAACCCAACCGAATGAATCGCTCCTTTAATTGCTAAGACTTCTTCAAGCTTGTGAAACAAGGTCACCGCCATATTCAACGATTCTTCGTAAGCAATATGACTGGCCGGCACAATTTGGAATTCCTGAATATCCAAGTTGTCAGCGCCGTGTTCTCCACCGTTGATGAGGGCGTAGATGCAGGTGGGGATCATCACCTCGGTCACAGTTTGGTACTTCTGTTGAATGTAGTAGTACAGTGGAATATTCATGCTCAGTGCACCACCCTTCATCACCGCCTGAGAAACCGCTAGGGTGGTGTTGGCTCCCAGCTTGGCTTTATTGTTGGTGCCGTCTTGTTGAATCAGCAAACCATCAATTTCATCTTGGGTGGTTGGATCTTTACCAACTAACAAGGGGGCGATATAGGTATTGATGTAGTTAGCGGCGGTGGTAACCCCTTTGCCTAACATCCGGTTGATGTCATTATCTCTCAGCTCCTTGGCTTCGTACTTGCCGATCGAAGTGCCGGTTGGCACGCTGGTGGCAACGATGCCACCGTTGTCTAACCACAGAGTACACTCAATGGTGGGAATACCCCTTGAATCAAGAATTTCTCTGGCGTAGATGCCTTGTATGGTTGCCATAATTACAGTATTCGTTGGTTTACAGCTGCAGTTTCGCACTCTGCAACCACAGCCCGCAACATTACAACTGCCCGTGGTTTAACGACAATACCATCATACCGAAGTTTGACGGCTTGGGCTACCAGTTCTCGAGAAAAATCCTCTAAGTGCAGATGAAGTAAGAGCGGCTGATCTGGAGATCTCAGTTCCCTCAGGCCATCTCTAACGGCAGCGATCTTCTCTAACAGGGTGATCAAAGCAGCCGGATCGAATTGATAGCGCTCAAAAATTTCTGGGTTATCCGGATCCACCCCATACAGCAGTGCTTGGAGGGTTTTGACGTTGACCGAGATCCCGGCCAGGTGGTGAAGTGGATAGGCGCTGAGGTTGAGTACGTTCTCTGGCGTGTTAATTTGCCACCACAACTCAAACTGAGGCTGATTTGTTAAGCCAGCTTGAGAAATGTGCTGAATCAAGGTGCTTAACTCTTCTGGCGTTCTGACAAAACTTAACAAATAACCAAGTTGACCGGCCGATTTTTCTAAGACCCGCCGCAAAGCCGTGAGCTCAATGGTGAGTAGCTCGGGATGCGAAACAAGTTTTAAGCCACCCCGAAAGCCCAAAAAGGGATTAGTTTCTACTGGCTCGTGCGAAGTTGAGTACGCAAGCGCCGCATTTTCAGCACTGGTCAGGTTTTGAGTTCTAAAGATGACCCGTTGGTAGTTAACTGCGGCTTGATAGGTCTGAATAACAGCAACCAACTGGCGTTCAAGCACTTCCCGTTGTCGGGAATGAACGATGTGGCCGGGGTGGATGCCAAATTGGGCATAACTATATTCACTCCGCAGCACCCCTACCCCGTCTGGTTGTCCGGCAGTCAACAACTGCGCTTTTTGGGGATTGCCGGCAGAAATATACAGTTTTGTTTGGGTTCTGACTGGTTTGCTGGTTTGGCCGCCACCAACAGTCTCAAATTGTTTAACTTGAGTCAAAACAAAACCTCGGGGAGAAAGCTCCCACTCAACTTCGGCTTGAGCCAGTTGGTGACGTTTGAGCTGCTGAACCAATTGCGCTAAATCAAGACATTCTTGATCGGTTAAGGACGATTGCTGCTGCTCAGTGGGTGGAATGGCCAATCTTTCCAGTCCATCTTGGGTTCTCAATGCTCGTTGTGTTTGAGCTTGAACAGCTCGATAGACCACGTTCCAGGTTCGGGTGTCAACCGCAAACTCGTCAGCCCCCGACTCAAAAATTTCTGGCTCGGGACAACCTTTAATGGCTCTGATAAAAACCTGAGTCTTGTTGCCGCTAACTGGATGCTCTGAGTAAGCGGTGCCAGCAGCAATGGCCTGCACTTGAGCTTGGATTAGAATTGCCGTCGGAACAAGGGTTGATTGCTTGATGGTTTGCTGGACGTCAAGTTGTGACTCAACCCACTTGGCCCAAAAAGCCAACAGCGACTCAAATAGGTTGGCGTCTCCTTGAATATGCTCAAACTGAGTTTGATCCAAGTAGGGCACGGTATCGGCAGGTAGTAATCTGACAAAACCGCGCTGAAATTGGTTGTGATAACTGGATAAAATTGGCTGAGAAAACCAATCGGGTAGCGTTTGGTCAAGCAGCTGGTGCTTTATTAATTGTTTCAGCCGGTACCGTTCAGCTGGATCAGTGGTTGCGGATAGTCTGAAGGCAAGTAAGGTATTGAGCACATTTTGCTCGGCCAGTACTGCCAGCAAAGCTGATTGGGGAATAGCAATGGTAGTTGGTAGTGGCAAGGCTAAATGGTCAAGTTCCGCCAGCTGGACACCATAATGACCAATCACCGCTCTTGAGTAATGCAAAAACTCAGCCAATGGAATCACTACTTGGGCAGACATATAACACCCATCATACCCTAAATTGACTTGTCACGAAATAAGAATCACCGCACTTTCACATCGATTTGACTTTGGCTAGTTCATCTTTGAATGTATCAACAAACGGAATCGGACTGGGGTCAATTCCCTCAATCATGCTGAGATAAAAGCCGGCAAAGCCAACCAGAGCAATGGTTTCAAAAACTTGGGCTAGCTTAGTTGGAGCCTGTAACTCAAGCTTCATTGTTTCAATGTGGTTAGCTTCGATAATTGTTTGTGTCAACTTCATTCTTACCTGGCAGCGTGGATGATAGAGGGCTGAGTTGATCAGCACAAAGACATGGGTTGATTTGTTTGAGCTGGGAAAACGTAACCCTTCCATTAAATGATGATTGAGTTCTGGAATCACCTTGTAATCAGCGTAGGCTTTAGCGTTTTCGTTACACTGGTTGGCCACCACGTGACCAGCTCCTTCCAAAAAGCCAGCGATGACAAAAATTGGTCGCTTGTCATACATAGCGTAAGCTAATAATTTAGCTGGGTTACTCTCTTGTGGCACTTCAACGCCCGAGGCCTCGACGGTTGTTTGAATTACCCCAGCCACTTGATCGACTTCGGCTTTGGTCAGCGACAAAATCCCTGCCTTGCCAAGCAAACAAATCATCCCAAAAACTGCATAGCCAATTGCCATTCTAGGCTGGGCCGAGGGGTTGTACGTGGGGTCAATTTGGTAGTGAGCCCAGTGGTGTTTCTCGGCCAGTTCAATCAAAGTGCCGCCCGCAGCGATGACCATAATCTGGGCTTTTTTGTCGATCGCTTCTTGGGCGCAGGCAACAATTTCTTCGGTGGTGCCCGAATAACTGGCGAGGATAACTAGAGTGTTCTCAGAAACGTAGGCGGGTAAGCTATAGTCTCGGACAATGTCAAAAGAGACGTCCAGCTCAGTTTTGTACAGGGACTTAATCACGTCCGCACCTAAGGCTGAACCACCCATGCCCGCGACTACCACCTGAGTGATTTTGGCCGAAGGCGCAAACTCAATTTTCTCAGTTGCTTCCCAGGCGTGCGAAAGTTGCTTGTGTAGCGACTCGACTGAGCCAAGCATATTTGATTTGTCCAAGATGGCGATTGCCTCTCGGGAGTCTAAAACGGTGGTTAAATCTGACATCTGACCTTTCTGTCTATCTACTTAGTAGCGGGCTCACTGGTTTTCTCGGGCTCAATCGTACCAGACAAACTTTGATTTAGCTACTCTTCTGCCCGAGTACCGCCGTGACTTTTAATGTACTGCATGATTTCTTCAGATTTGGTTTTGAGCAGTTCGGCGTTGTCGGCTTCGACATTTAGTCGCAGCACTGGTTGGGTATTTGACGGCCTAATGTTTGCCCACCAATCTTCAAACCAAATCGAGACTCCGTCCAGCCAGTCAACAGCTTTGGCAGCGGTGAAGTGCTCCGCCAGCCCCTTCATCATCGCCTCTTTATCGGCAACGTTAAAGTTGGTTTCCTCCAGGCTTGGGTAGACATCAAATTGATGTACTAACTCGGAAAGTTTTTTGCCTTTTTTGCTCATCAGTTCAAGCACAACTAAAGCCGCAATCAGACCGCTGTCGGCACTAAAATTGTCCCTAAAAAAGTAGTGGCCAGAGTGCTCACCGGCAAATAGACCGTTATGCTCTCTCATTTTTTCTTTGATGATGGTGTGACCAACCCGAACTCGGACTGACTTGCCACCCATTTTGTTTACCGTTTCTGGCACTACCCGGCCGCAGATGGCGTTGTACAAAATGGTGCTGCCTGGTTCTTTTTCTAACATCTGCACTGCCACCATGGCGGTGGTCAAAGTTCCAGAGATAAATCGACCAGTTTCATCCAGTAAAAACATCCGGTCGCCGTCACCGTCAAACATAATGCCTAAATCAGCGCCTTCATTTTTGATTGTTTCAATTATTGGACCGTGAGTCTCCGTCAGAATTGGATTAGCCAAGTGATTGGGGAAGTTGCCGTCCAGCTCAAAAAACAGTGGCGTGACCGTAATCGGCAGCTCCTTGTCAACCAAAGGCATAATCTTGCCGCCCATACCATTACCAGCGTCTACCACTACCTTAAACGACTTGATGGCCTCAACGTCAACCAGCGACAGCGCGTGCTTAATCCAGCCTTCAGTCAGATCTTGTTGAGAGACCGTGCCGGGTTGAGCAGCTGACTCAAACGTGGTGTCAGCGGTAACCAGGTCGCGCAGATCATAAATACCTGTCTCACCGCTGACGCCAGCGGCACCCCGTTTAACAATTTTGAAACCGTTGTATTTGGGTGGGTTATGTGAGGCAGAGATCATCACTGCTAGGTCGACAGTAAGCGTGCCGGCGGCAAAATAAGCCATATCGGTGGCAATTTCACCCAGATCAATCACGTTAACACCCATCTTAGTGATACCGGTAATCAGCGCTTGCTGCCAATCTTTGCCCGTGATCCGCATATCATGACCAACCGCTACAGTCTGTGGTTTAAAGTAAGTGGCGATGGCTTGACCAAGTCGCTCGACACCCTCGATGTCCAGCTCTTCTCCGGCCACTGCTCTGATGTCGTAATCTTTAAAGATTGAAGGTTTGATGATCATCGATCCTTTCTTGTTTGTCTACTTAAAAGTATGACAAAGTATGATGTTTGATACTTTACACAGAAAGTAGTAAAAGATCAAGTTCCTGCTCCAGGTTTAAGGTAGAAGTTGACCGTTTTTCTTTCAAATCAATTGCCAATAATTGGTGATGGATGGCCAGGAGCTGAGCCAGCGAAAATTGCCGAGCTTGCTGCTTTAACTTGGCAATGATAAAGGGGGCGCCAGCTAGTTGGCCGTCATCGAGTGCGCTAATCAGCAGTCTGATTTGCCGAATTAACATGGTAAAGCAAAACTGGACACTCTCAACTTGATTGAGCTTGTGGAACTGCCGAATCAGGGTGGTTTTATTGGTGACGCTGCCCAAGGAATCCAGCCAGCTAAATAATTGATTGGTGACCTTAAAGCTTTCGACTTGAGCTCGGGCAAACTTTTTCAGCATTGTGGCACTGAGCAGCCGTTTCCCCCAAAGAATCACTGGCAAATCTGTTTTAGTCAATAAGGCAATCAGCTGTTTTTTCTTGGCCGATTCTGGTAGCGAGTGTAGTTCTTCGATTACCAAAGTCTGTTCGATGTTGAATAGGGAGCGACTGCCCAAACTTTCTTCTAGAAGTTGAGGGGTGAGCAATTTGGCTGAAACTAGCGTGATTTGCCCACCTTGTTGGCGGATAGTTTCTTCTAGTTCAACTAACCGCTGCCTGGATTTAATGACATTGTCTCCGTGGAGAATAATCATACCCCTATCCTGTTGAGTTGGCCAAGCAGGTAACCGATTAACACCAACGACACATATAGCAAAATGTGCAGCAGGGCGTTAATGACTTTTTCCGAAGCGGTATCAGGTTTAGTTACATGAAGCCAGCGGCCAACCTTTTGCCAGCAGGTTTGTTGATCGATTTTGAATAACCATACCATACCCCAAGTATACCAGTTTTTTTTTGGCTGCAGCTTGCTGAATTAGACAAAGAATCGACCATGTCGTTTTAACCAGCCCCGATGCAGGCGATAATCAGGCGAGTAGTGAGCAACCAGTTCCCAGAAGCGACTGGAGTGATTCATTTGTTTGCGGTGAGCCAGCTCGTGAATAATGACATAATCGATCACCTCTGGTGGACAGTGCACCAACCGCCAATTAAAGTTCAGATTGCCGTAACTTGAACAGCTGCCCCAGCGGCTTTTTTGTTGCTTATATCTGATTTGTTGGTACTCAATCTGCATTAGTTGGCTGAGTTGACTGCTGCGCGGCTCGATATAAGCGCGGGCAGTTTGTTTTAAAAATCGATGCAACTGTTGAAATTGAGCCTTGGTCCAGGCGGCTGAGCCGGCTGGCTCGACGGGATTGAGTCTAACTTCTTTGTCAACAATCGTCACGCCAATCGGCGCCTGATCTGAGTACACCAACTTAAGTGAGTATGCTTGACCAAACAACAAGATGGATTCGGTTTGGCCAGGCTGCTGCTGTGTTAGCTTTTCAAGTTGATGACTAATCCAGGCTGCCTGTTTTTCGACAAATTGGTTGATTAACCACTTTGGGGTGAATCTGGGTGTGACCACAATCACCTCACCCGAAGACTCAACTTTGAGAGTTAAGCGTCTTGCCCGAGGACTAACCCGATGAGTATAGCTTGGTGCTGCCATCAACTAGGTTGTAGGGTATCTACTTTAGAAAGTCAACCAAGTGGTGACCAAGGTGTAATCCAGGTTTTGCAGGAGAGTGATGATCTGAGAGAACCAAATAACCAAGGCGGTACCAATCAGCAGCTCAAAAATGCGCGACATTCTGGCTTGGGCTTTACTGAGCCGAATGGCAAACAAGATATTGATGATTGTTCCCATCATCAAACCAATTGCTTCGGTCAAAATTAAGGTCACCTGGGTTGAGTCAACTGCCCGAGTTTGAAAGTGAGCCTCAAGCAAAGGGTAGTCAGCAATGATAAATTTAGTGGCTGTATACAGCCCATACATTGATTGTAGACCAAGGATAGTAATGATCGTGTTCTCCCAAACAAGAGTGCCGTAATAGGTGAACAGATGCCAATAATGAAGAACTGATGAGACTTTTTTGGGAAGAGCTGGTGTTTGATCTGTCGACTGTTGAGCAGCCGGCGCTGTTTGTTTTGCAAGCATACCAATATTTTAACTAATCTGAGGACTGATGAGAAGTGAGTGCTTTGTTTGCCAGTTTGGTTGCGCCGAAGATCCTCGACAGGATTTATGAGGTCTTTGTAGTAAAATAGCAGGTAAGCCGAGGTGCTGGAACTGGTAGACAGGCTGGACTTAGAATCCAGTGCCCTTCAACAGGCGTGCAGG
>PFDH01000034.1:21371-21882 GCA_002772705.1 Candidatus Pacebacteria bacterium CG10_big_fil_rev_8_21_14_0_10_44_11
GATGCTAGTTTTGCCGATAGCCCCACCAGTATTTGCAGATGTAGTAAGACCATGGGTGATCGACGTTTATCAAGAGGGGAGAGATTACCAATCGTTCGCTGTCGCTATTGACAATCGAACACAGGAATATGATATTTGTCCTGAAGGAGTCTGTTCCATCTCGGGGTACTGGCAAAACTACACAATATATCTTCTGCCAGAGACAAAGGAGGAAGAGGTGACTCTTGCACCTCTGAATGGATCGAAACCATACCTGAGTAATCAACCACTACTTCAGGCTCTCCTCGCTTCTGAAACAACGGCAAGCTTCAGCGCCAGAACCCCAGATGAGGAATATCGCGAGTTCTCCTTACAAGAGACCCCCAGATTTACTCGTACCTTTGAATACCATTTGGATACTGAGAGTTTCGTCCCAATTTACCCTGAGCCAAAGCGGGAGTCTCTGCCACAGCGTCTTACGCGTCTTTTATTATGGGGCATAGCTGGGGCTGGGGGAGTCGGACTGGCGGTA
>PFDH01000034.1:21894-24759 GCA_002772705.1 Candidatus Pacebacteria bacterium CG10_big_fil_rev_8_21_14_0_10_44_11
CTCCTCTGGAATAGGAGCATAAATTCATACGAACATAATATCATATAGTAGTACACCTGTTTGGCTGTGGTTGGCTGCTGATGGCGCTCCAGAGAGGGACGCCCATTGACAGGGGATCGTTGCACTTCTAGAGTAAATCTACACCCATACGCACCTTAACAACCCAACAGATTCACGATCTCACAAACGGTCACACCGTGCCCGGAGCCTCAGGCTTCGGGTCTTCTTTTTTTCTGAAAGGAGATTCTTCTCATGCGAGCCAGTCCTCGGATGAAGGCGGTCATCACCGCCCTGGCAGCCAAACACAACATCGACCTCACGCAACGAGGCGCGCATCTTCGCCTGGATATGCCCGGGTATGATCGCCTCTGCTTTGAGCACATCGGGTTCAACCGTATCTCCGTCGCTCATTATTTCGAGATGAACGGCGATCTGGTCCCCGAGCCTGACATTGTGTTTTTTGTTGCCCCCACGGGGGAGTGGCTTCCCATCACCATCTCGCAATCGCTGACCGGCTGGCGCGAGTATGCTCAATTGAATGACGACGCCACCGCTGTCGTTCGCTACATGCGCCACGCACAACAGGACCTGGCCGAATTTGCCGAACTCTGGGCAAACAACCTGCGTGACCAAGGCTGACTGGAAGATGGAGACAATTATGTCAAGAAGTCCGGAGCCAGAGCCACAAAATTTTGAGGGTGGAGTTTTGGTAAAACCTGAGGTTACCTCTCCAAAAGTGGAGCGTATCAACTACAAAGGCCATACCTATGTGGTTCTGCAGGCTGCTAACGAAGTTGCTATTTGTTATGCCTCTGGTGAGGCAGAGATATTGTCGTGTCTATCAAAAAATGATGCCACTAATGTCTTTCGTTACATAGTAGAGGGAATGAAGGGTGGTCAGGCTCCTGGAGCGGTAGTAGAAGAAGCTCGGGCAGAGTTCAGTGGTTCGCTTACGTAATGACAGAAAAAAATCAATTAACCCCAACTCTCCCAGACAGACAAATTCCGTTTCCGTTAAAATCTTTCAGCGATAACGCTGCTCGGACTCTGGAAGAAACAATCGTCAGCTGCAATAATTCAGATTATTTGGTGAATTTGTCAATTCTTCAGCCAGCGCTAAAACCATTAGAGGCGAGGATTACAATTCACTCGCTTACAGACGCATTGCAAAGTCATGCACTTTCGATTGCAGTTGGTCGCCAAATATATGCCAAGGTAGTTGAATCAATGATGAACAATCAACATCCCCGGTCCTCGTTATTGAGAGCCGAGTTTGAAGCAGTTTTTGGCAGTGGCCAAGATGATCTAAAGCCACAAAAAAATCCCGTCTAAGCGGGACTCTTTTGTCTCAGAACGACATTCCGGTGAGGAAATGACCTTCTGAGGTACGCGTACTATAGCAAATAACTATAAGTTTGTCAATAGTAATCAATATAGCACTAAATATATCAATTTCCGCTTGATTCAGTTTCTGCCTGGTTGTCAACAAACTCCAGTAAGTCAGCGTTGGTTTTGAGCTCTCTCCCCGCCTGGCGATCGTCATAGCGCATCTCGGCCATCCACTGGTTAACGCTCTCTGCCCAGCTGCCGTTGCTCTTGGGCGTGTACTTGGCCATGATTTCGACTGGAGAAGTTAAACCTCGATCGATATAGTTGGTTTTTAAAATCTTGGCTGCGGCCTCAAAATTTTCTTGATAGGACTGGAATTCCCACGTTCCCCGCTCGTGCACACCCAAACCCAGACAGTTATAACTACCCCGAGGGGTAACTTTGCACAAATTGCTTTCTTGCATGGCAATCGCTGGCAGCAGCCGGAAGTCGACTTCATACGTATCAGCCAGATCAACTAGGACTTGGCCAAAGTTTAGTTCCTCGGCGAGTGGTGAATCGTGACGCTCAATAAAATTCTGGACTAAGATCACCCGCGCGTCTGCTTCTTCGGCTTCTCCCACTGCGTTGGCAGCCAAATCTGGAGCGTTTGGCAACTGAGCGGCGCTGATCAAAACTTTTTCTTGATCCGCTTCCTCTGGCTTGGTAGGCGGATTCAGATCAAAGTGTACGGTTGCCACGCCCGCCAAAATCACGCCGGCAGAAACAAAAAACCACAACAAACCAAAGAGTAACCCTCTCATAACCACTCAGTATAACAAACTAGGGCTGATAGGGGTATGGTCGAAAAGGATGGTCCGAAGAGATTCTTCTCCAGAGGAAAGTGCCGTTTTATGCCTGGACAAACCAGCTAAAAAATGGTATGCTAAAGATGTGTATAAAAAGATATTTTTAGTGCTATTGATCAACATTTTTTTGACAACTGTCCTGGCGTTTCCCGCCCAAGCCGATGGCAGTCAAAAATTGGGGATTCACATTCTTAACACGACTGAGTTAGCTTTAGCTAAAAAGTTGATTACCGTTGATCAGCCGGATCAATGGCAGTACGTAACTATTCCTTTCACTTTAGACGATCTAGGGCGGCTTGATGAATGGCAGGACTTTTTTAACCAAGCAAAAGACCAAAAAGTGATCCCGATTGTGCGCTTAGCCACCCGCTTTGAGAACGGCTCATGGCAAATCCCAACCAGGAAAGATTCAGTCGCCTTGATTAGCGCTCTGAGTGGTATGGAGTGGCCAACACCAGAGCGTCGCATCATTGTTTTTAATGAAGTTAATCACGCTAAAGAATGGGGTGGTAAGATTGATCCGGTTGGATATGCCAATATGCTAGCTTTTGTCAGTGATTGGGCCAGATCTGAAAACAAAAACTATCTTGTTTTGCCGGCGGCAATGGATTTAGCCGCTCTTTCAGGTCCTTCAACCGTTGAGGCCTTTGCATATTTAGACGCGATGTACCAATCTGACCCTGAGGTT
>PFDH01000054.1:0-1900 GCA_002772705.1 Candidatus Pacebacteria bacterium CG10_big_fil_rev_8_21_14_0_10_44_11
ACAATCAAAACTTCCTGCTATACAAGAAAGGTACACTGGACCTGAATTTAATACTGAGCTAACTACGACAACTGATGAACCTTTAAGTTTTACAACAGAAGAAAATTCAACCGATGAAGATGAAGTTGATCGCCTGTTAGCAGGTTTGCCATTTTCTAGACAAAGGCAAGGAGTAGCTGAATTGGCAGCAGAGATAGAAGCAAAAATTGGTACCGGCGATAGGGGTCATTTATCAATTTTTGATACAGCCCAACCAAAAGTCAGAGAATTGTTAGTACAAATAACTTTGGCTCGTTGCTACCCATCAAGGAACAACGCCTTGTTTCCATTCGCACTTCGAGAAGAACCGTTTAAAGTTATAAAAGAATTGGGAGGAGAATATCTTATCTATGAAGACGAGAATGGTGAAATACCACTTTCAAAAATTACTTTAGATGATGTCATTGCCGCAATAGAATCAGGAGCATTAAAAGTTAAAACATAGAAGAAAAGTAATTTTACTTCATCTCTTTGTGATACAGGGTCTTTTCCATCCGCAATTTAAAACCATATTTTTTAACTAGTTCATACACAATATCGGCAAATTCATTTCTGTAACTTTTGCTCTGTGAAGCGTAGAATTCTTCCCAAATAGTGGGGTCTAGATCTTTCAACTCAGCTTTGAGTCGTTTTCTGATATAGCCAGACAGATTCAAAAATTCGACATAGATTTCTCTAACGCCAACATCATGAACGGCTTTGAACAATTGCCCAAGTTTTTCCTTGTTGGTAATAAAATGGGGCAACAGAGGTCCAATAAAGGCATAGGTGTCAATCTTCTCTTGATGTAATTTCTTTAAAGCAGCCAACCTGGCAGAAACAGGTGGGGCAAATTTTTCAAAGTAACGAGAAATTGAATCATCAGTTGAAGTAATGGTCATCCCCACTTCTGCATGATGAAGTTGTTTCAGCACATCAATATCTCTGAGCACCAAGTCTGATTTAGTCAAAAAGGTAACACTACCTTGAAAATCAGCCTCAACCAAAACTTGCAAACACTTGCGAGTGAGCTGATACTTGGCTTCCAAGCCTTGATACGGATCTGTCACCGAGCTGAACCAGATAGTCTTGCCTTTGCCTTTATTTTTGAGTTTGGCAACTTCTTTTTTCAGCAGCTCAGGCGCGTTCATTTTAGCAAAGACAAACTCCCCCCAATCATTGGTTTTCTTGCCCACCATTCGACCCATAAAACTGGCATAGCAATAGACACAGCCAAAGCGGCAACCAATGTAGGGGTTGCAGGAAAAATCGTAGTCAGCGTCTTTGAGCGAGGAAGGACTGAGAATTGATTTGGCTTGAATTTCTTGGATGTCGAAGGGTTGCATTTCAAGTTATTCTACAGTAGAAAGTCAAAATGCGGATCAGAACAGTTTAGTTAGAAATGTAGCACTTAATTTTTAAGGTGTTTCCAGTTTTTATCATCAGATCATTGGTTGATTGGACGACACCTTCTTCTGAGGCACCTTTAGGTCCAACCGAATTATCCTGATTAGCCCGAACAATGTGATGATAGGAAAAATTACTGCAACCTGCTGCTATTGCCAAGCCAGCATACTTATCAGCAATTCTTGTTAAATTATCACCCTCTATAATCACGTACGTTCCTAAATCAACTTCTCTCTCTGTCTTTGGTTCTGGGGTTGCAGTAACTTTTTTAGCGTCAACAAGACGAGCGCCGGGTGGATATTGACCTGCGGCTCCAATCTTGCAAGCGATTGTATTCACGCCCATCATCAGTCCAGCAAGCATTGCCCCCAAGATACCGCGTCTTGAAAGATTTTGCTTTGGTTCAACATCTTCATTGCCCATATGTATCCAGGATTAGTATAATTCTTTCATCTTAGGTGCTTTTGTGTTTCAA
>PFDH01000054.1:2013-20474 GCA_002772705.1 Candidatus Pacebacteria bacterium CG10_big_fil_rev_8_21_14_0_10_44_11
TACTGCCAGTTCGCACTTGGTCAAAGCTAGCCAGTTTTCCGGATTCTTGATTTTGGCAATAAATGCAGTAGCGACTATCGTGCTTTGAAGTCGAGTCGCCATTTAGCGGCATACCACAACTTTCACAACTTGATTGGTTTGCATCCATCATTGGTCACCTGCCTTTCTGATATTTTACTGATACTAGTCATTCCCACACTTTTTCCTCCGGAAAGAAATCAAGTTGATATTCAGGAATACCAATAGAAATACCGTATTCCTTAGCAGCCTTATAAAGAATGGGATGATGTAGATCGATTTTAAAAACTTTTGCATTGAAAATAATAAAGTGAAACTGCTCGTTTTTGAAATCTGCGTACCAAACAGGGTGCTTAGGATCAAAAGACTTGCTAATTTCCTCAGCAATAGTTCCACCATCTTTTTCAGATATCTCAACTGTGCGAAGCGTCCATTGTCTCAGCCAAGGGGTTTTATGTTCTGGGGTAATAGGTTCAACTTTAGTCTCGGTAATTTTGACTTTAGTTAAAACAGCGGAATCACCAAGACTTTCCTCAATAATAACCCCTGTGTAATTCATACCGTTAATATATCACGAAGTAAAAGATTGAGAATAAAGATGAGCTGGTGACCGTAATTGGCTCGGACCTGCCTAGCCTGGATGACCATATCAAATCATATCTTTTAAGCCAATCTGATATGACATTTCCTACTGCTGTCAAAACCATCCTTCGGTCTTCCATTACTCCTCAACTAATTTTACAACTGACTGAATTTAAAAACCATATCAAGACTGTTGATTTATGTTTATTTCAGGAAGTTTTTGGAAAATCAAAGCGGTACCGATGATATCATCCGTATTGGGAAGAGTTTTACTTCATCTGCCACAAGGATTGCCTTTTACCTTAAAAACTTTTGAAGCGCCCGTGTAGCAATCTCTAAATTCTCTTTATCGATAATAAAAGAAAACTCCGTGTAAGTAGAGATGACTTCAGTAAAATTTATTTTGTGCACAGCAAGAGCTGCTTGAAGGGTGTAAAGCACATTCGGAACAGGCAGATATTCTTTCGAGAATCGAACAGTTATCCCCACCTGATCTCTGTAAACAGCTTTTGGTTCCTCGTCAAAATGACTGAGGATATCGTCCAAGAGTGATTGTGGTGCAACAATCGTTATTTCCGACTTGCTTTGGGTCACGGTAAAGAAGGCGTTTTCATCAAGTTCAATGCTTTGGTATAGACTTGCTAGTTTTTTCCTAGTTGACTCAGTTTTATTGAAAGAAACGTCACAAAGAGGTGATTTAATGCTCAGATCATTCAAAGTAACTTGGGGACGTAAGTTGGCTGACCCATTGAGTTCCTCTGAAATTCTGGTCAAAGCAACCACTATAGTTCCTTTTTTTACCTCCTTAAAAGTTTTCTCTTCAATTGTTGGCAGAATTTTTTTAGCATAAGCACTGAGGTTAAGTAAGCCAGAGTGCATAGCCTGAAATGCAATATCGTCTTCTAGCAAGATAGACCTAGTAGCGTCAGTTATTGTGATCATAAATGTATTATATATTACAATATATCAACATTAGTTAAATATTGTTAGTAATTTTACATTATCTGCATTAAAAAGTAAAATGCAAGTCTTATCTAGTTTAAAAGGTAAATTATTATGTTAATCGAACAACAATCACAAACAACAACAGAAGGTGTGCAAAGCTTGTATAGTGGCGTGGATCATAATGCAAGCTGGCAACGTAGTTATAATGCGGACGGACAAGTTTATTGTAACGCCAGTCAAATTCGTCAGGACTGGCAAACCTTCATGCAAGAATCATGTGAACAAAATCGTCGCCGAGCAATAATGCGCTGTTATGTCAACAGAAATCTTCTTGATCAAATCACTGATTTACCCATTGAGGCCGCGGTTCCCATTGGGGATGAGTATCTTGTATGGATCGGGCAAAATCGACATATGGAGGTTGCAACTTCGAAAAATGTCAGAAATCTCCCACCTTTGGAGGAAATTCAGTTATCACCAGAATATCAAGTAGATACAGAAGTTCGAGAAATTGATGTGGCCAACCTAATTGAACTTTGGGGACAGTTTGGCTGGACCCCTGATTCAGTACGCAATTTTGTGCGTAACAACGCCAATGGCAACCCAATCGCTTTGATTCGTACTATGGAACAGGAGGCAATAGGAGTCATGATTGCTGAATCAGTTGAATTTGGAGCTCGTCGCTTAGTGGAAGTTACCGAGCTTGCTGTTAATCCAAACTACCGAGGGCAACATTTGGCCACAATTCTTATCCGAGAGTTATCGCAGCTAAGTTTAGTACGATGGGAAGATGCTCTTGTCTTTGGTGAATATAATTTGACGACACGATCCTACCGATCAGCAGCAAGAACAGGTCAATTGCCTGGACAAACAAAAGTCATTAACGGTATCTTGCGTGACCATGTTGGTATTGAAACGGGAGGTAATGAAATTGTGGAACCATGGGACACTCGTTGGTTACATAATTTTCTCGTTATGTATCAACCGAATCGAAGAATTCACAAGTAAAGGAATAAAATGAACGTTTTTTACAACTCACTCCACAACCAGCATCGCCCACCGAACGAAATTTTTGACGGCAATCGTGATCCGCATCAGGAGGTACCTGAACGAGTCGATCAGGTTTTACGAGCTCTGGAAGGAACAGAGCACTTAGTGAGCGATGCGCAACCAAACCTGCGTGAACGACAAGCATTATTAGGTATGTTGGGTCAATTGCATACCAGCGAATACCTTAAATTCCTGCAAACAACAAACTTTGGTAAAGATTATGTGTATCCAAGTGTTTTTCCTTATCGAAACGAAGCGCAATCATCAGCACATCCAGTCGCCCAGCGTGGTTTATTTAGTTTTGATACCTATACGCCATTAAATAATACAACCTTTGAAACTGCACTATGTTCTGCTTATCTGGCACAACACGCAGCAATTGAAGCACTTAATAGTAATGAGGTGCAATATGCACTTTGTCGACCACCCGGGCATCATGCAGAACCAGCACATATGGGCGGCTACTGCTATTTTAATAATGGTGGTGTAGCAACTCAAACATTTAGGAATGCAAATCAACAAAATCGAATTGCGATTTTAGACATTGATTTTCATCATGGTAATGGAGCTGAAAAAATATTTGGTGAGATTGAGGAAGTTTTGACTGTTTCAATTCATGCTGATCCAAATAAAAAGTTTCCATTCTTTTCAGGTCAGGTGACAAATGCTTATGTTAGCAATCGTAATTTTCCGTTACCACTTGGCACAACAAACAGTCAATACGAGCAAACTCTTAAACTAGCACTAGAAGCAATTCGGAAGCATCATACAACTCATTTGGTGGTTTGTTTTGGTGCTGACACACATAAAAGTGATCCTATTGGGGGGTTCCTATTGACAACAGATTTTTATACAGAAGTTGCTCGGCAAATTCGTGCGCTGAAAATACCAACGGTTATCGTTCAAGAGGGTGGTTACAACACTGCTTCATTAGGAGAAAACGTTGTAGCGTTCCTAACAGGATTTATATAAACTAAACCTATCACTAACTAATTGCATAAAAAATAAAGAAACTAATATGACAAAATCTAGACTTCAAACAATGCGTGAAGAGCGATTGGCTAAATTACGTCAACTATATGAACTGGGTATTAACTCTTATCCCTCTCACTCGCGCCGTGATCACAACAATCTATACGCTGTAGACAATTCTGATCAATTACAAGGCAAAACAATTTCTTTAGTTGGAAGGATTGTTTCCCTTCGTCATCATGGCAAATTAGCTTTTATAGATATCGAAGACTCTACAAGAAAAGTGCAACTTTATATCAAAAGTGATGTGTTAAAACCGTTGAATATAAAGGCTCAGACCTTGGGGTTTGATGAAGTCAAGTTACTGGATCTGGGAGACTTTGTTGAAGCAAGAGGTGAAATGACAACAACAAACAGTGGACAGGTTTCACTTATGCCATCCAAAATTAGATTACTTACCAAAACTTTGCGTCCACTTCCCACCCCGCGTGATTTAGCTAATGACCCAGATTTTATTTTTCGTCGACGCTATGCCGATTTAGCTACAAATTTAAGTCAAAGGGAACTGTTTATAAGAAAAGCAGCGTTCTGGCAAGCTAACAGGGAATTTTTGCAGACTAAAGGTTTTATAGAAGTTGAAGTTCCTGTGTTGGAACAAGTAACTGGTGGTGCCGATGCTCGACCTTTTACCACCCATATGAATGCACTTGACCAGAATTTCTTCCTGCGAATATCCACAGAACTCTATCAGAAAAGGCTTATAGGCGGAGGATTTGAGAAAATCTATACCTTCGGGCCGAACTTTAGAAATGAAGGCATTAGTGATGAACATTTACCTGAGTACTATCAAGTTGAATGGTATTGGGCATATGCTGATTACAATGACAACATGGCCTTAGTTGAAGAAATGTTTAAATACATTGCTCAGAAAGTCTATGGCAAATACACTTTTACTACTAGGGATCATACTTTTAACTTAGATCAGAATTGGGAAAGGATAAGCTACCCCGATATCATTAAAGAGAGATTTGGTGTGGATATTTTTAAAACATCAAATGAAGAAATGATGAAAATTATCAAACAAGCAGGAACTAAATTGGAAGGTGCTATTAATCGAAATAGACTCATTGATAATCTTTGGAAGCTCATTCGCAAGGATATTTCTGGACCAGCCTTTTTAATCAATGAACCAGCTTTTATGTCTCCGTTATCTAAATCACGACCTGATAGACCAGAATTGACAGAGAGATTCCATGTTATTATTGCTGGAAGTGAACTTGGTAATGGCTACTCAGAGCTTAATAACCCCATAGAGCAACTGGATAGATTTAGAGACCAACAATCACAACGAGATAATGGTGATGATGAAGCACAAATGATGGACATTGACTATGTTGAAATGCTTGAATATGGTATGCCACCTACTTCTGGTTACGGACACAGTGAACGTATTTTTTGGTTCCTGGAAGATATAACTTCGAGACAGGGGACACTTTTCCCGGCTTTAAAATATAAGATTTCTCCAATTACTCGAACAATTTATGGCTTGTCCAGTAAAAAAATTGTTGAATAGGTTCGATTCTCGTTACCGGTATCGCAACTCTCCAGACTAGCACAATTTCTTGAAAAAATGAGGCTCGAACTCGGAGAAAGATTGATTACTTGGGGAAAATTGAAGCCACGAAAAAAACTACTCCCATATGGAGCGGGTGAAGGGAGTCGGACCCTCGTCACCAGTTTGGAAAACTGGAGCTCTGACCGTTGAGCTACACCCGCGCTATTAAACCATTGCCAACAACAAGCAACAGCCACTATTGTACGATGTTTTTTGGCCGAGCGCAAAATGTATCGCAACTTATTCAAATGTATCTCGATTCATTCGTTTCAAAAAGATCAGGAAGGATCTGTAACTCTTGCGTGAAGCTGGGCTTTGGCTGAGGCCCACCAAGAGATCAAGAAAGAAATTCCATATAGCAAGCCACCAGCCACAAACACCAACCGAATATTGGTTAAGGCCAGCAAACCGGCAATTGTCGGCCCAATGATTTGTCCCAGAGACATGTAGGAACTACTAATGCCTAACACCTCGCCTTGCTTGGTTGGATCAGTCCGCTCCGAAATCATTGACTGGACAATCGTAAAGATAGGCGAGCTTACGAACATATAAAAGAACAAAACCGCAGCAAAAGTGAGTAGAGAATGGGTGAGTGCTAAGGCAGCCACCACCACCGCTGAACTAATTTGCGAAACTAAAATAATTTTTTCATGATTTTTGACGTGGGTTAGCAGAAACCGAATCCCAACTCCTTGCATAATAATGCTGACCACCCCAAATGAGGCAAACAACAAGCCAATAGTTTTGGGTGATAACTTTAAAATGTCGTTAGTGAACGACTGAAAACCAAGAATAAAGTCATTGTGCGCTAACGACGTCATCAGCACCGTGAGCAGTAACAAACCCCGCACTGGCAACTTGAGCGCCGAAGATAATTTGTGGAAATTGAGCACCGGCTCAGTCCCGTGTTCACTCCGGTGATCAGGGTGTAAGCTTTCTTTCAAAAAGAAGTAACCAAAAACAGTGGCCAGTAGCGCCAAGCCCGAGGCAAACCAGAAAGGCGCGGTCAGGCTAATTTCGCTTAGCAGTCCACCAATCGCTGGCCCAGCCAGAAATCCAAACCCAAATGAGGCGCCTAACAAACCAAACGCCTTGGCTCGTTCCTTGCCGTGCAAGCGATCAGCAATCACCGCTTGGGCAACCGACATATTGCCGCCAGTGATACCGTCTAAAATCCGAGCCAAAAATAGCATCCAGATACTGGTGGCAGAGGCAAACAGCGCCAAAGAAAGACTGGTGCCAAACAAACTGATCAAGAGCAGCGGTCGACGACCATAAATGTCAGACAGTCGGCCAATAATTGGCGTCGCCAAAAACTGAAACAAAGAAAACGAAACAAACAGCATGCTCAAGCCAAAGGCGTCAATCCCAAACCTGGCGGTGTAGGGATAGAGCAGGGGAATAATGGTGCCATAGCTGAGGGCGTTGACCAACATCACTGCCGCCAAGAAAAAGAGGGCGCGTTGGTTGGCCTTGGCTTCTACAAGCGACGAGGAAAGGGGAACGGTCGTGGCAGGCGTGGTCATACAAGTTTTGCTATTGAAAATGAACTCCAACAAACACGAGAGTGGTTAGTATACTCTATTTTTACAACTTCAGATGCTATAATTGCGTCTGGCTGAACAAGTGCTGAAGTACATTAAGAATATAGGCCCGATGGTGGAATTGGTAGACACGCAGCACTTAAAATGCTGTGCCTTAACAGCGTGTGGGTTCGAGTCCCACTCGGGCCACAGGTTCTGGTATAGTACAGCCAACAATTCGGGGAGTAGCTCAGATGGCTAGAGTGCGTGCTTTGGGAGCATGAGGTCGCAGGTTCGAGTCCTGTCTCCCCGACAAGTATTTTGCAGGTTTTATATATCCTAATAGGTGTATCATCTATACGTTATTAACAACGTATAGAAATAATTTTTGCAAAAAGCAGAGTTAGATACTTCACTAAACCTTCAGAAAGAAATCCAAGAAGTTTGGAGGCAGATACTTGAAGTATTTGAACCACTCGTACTGCAAGCCTTGAGCGCAGTTGACGTTGAGTTTCCTGAAACATATCTTCGCCCAGGAAAAATTGAGCAGCTAGTCAAAGAGGGCAGGTATCCAATCAACCTAGGATCACCTGATTCCGCTGAGGGAAGTCAAACCACTTGGATCCAAATTCCCCCCAGGGGCTATTCACATGAAGACGTAATTTTAGATGATACCTCTAGTTGGTATTGTTTATTTCGCAATAAGCGGCGTAGAGGCAAACCACTCACTGGCACTATTTTTCAGGTTTCTTTATCTGAATCTGAAAGTGTGGATAAAAGAATTGCAGCCGAGAGCACACGGATTGATCTCCAACAGATCAAGGAAAAACATAGAATTTGACAACATCCAACAACATGCTAATATGGAATTATGAGTGTGTGTAGTAATAAAAGTATCAATTAACTTAATCAGCAGAAGTGCTGATTTTTTTATTTGAAGGGGGTGAGAAATATGAATCTTAAGAAAGTTTTAATGGGAGGGGCAGCAACGGCTATTATGCTTGGAGCTTCAGCAGTTTCTGTATTGGCGGCAGGGAATGGTGCACAAGTTTATCGTTTTGCTAATGAACCATTTGTTTGGGATGAAACACACGAATTGGGTACTCAATTTCCTGGTGCAGCCGAAAAGTTCGGTGAAGATGTTGCGGTTCATTACGAAGCCATGAATGCAGAAACAGTCAGAGTTAAAGTGAATGGTGACGTAGAGTGGACATTGACACAACACGGCACAGCTACCATAACAGCGCTTGACGATGGAGCTCTGTTGTACGAAGGACCGTTTCAAGTAGAAGAAATTGCTCGCGACAACGGTGGAGACGCCGGTTGTCTAGCAAATGACGGACATGCTTGGTTGGGCAATTGTTCCGCATTGTGGAGTAATTTAGATTTCGCACAGTATAACTGGAAAATAACCGGTAACTCGGTGGATACATTTAATATAACAATCAAGGGAGCAGGTAATTACTGCTACGGCGGTATCCATGAAGATGGTGCATATGGTCCTGGATGTAATTGAATATACGGATGATACCAACCAATTTGGTACAGATAGGTACTTCAATTATATTGAGAATGAATATTGTTTATCTACATGGTGAACTATTATTCAGAAGAAACCCAGCAATTGCTGGAGTCAATGGTATGCTAAATCCAGCTGATGGTTCCTTCGCGATCACCAGGGATAATATCAGAATTAGATAGTTTGATCACAATCAAAAAGCCTCGTCTCAACGGGGCTTTTTTGCGCCTGGTGAACCAACTAATAGGCTATAATTGAGTGTGAAAAACTTCCAAAATTTTATTCACTGGTGGTACCAACAACATGGACGGCATGATCTGCCTTGGCGGAAAGATTTTGATCCGTACAAAGTCTTAGTTTCGGAACTAATGCTGCAACAAACTCAGGTTGAACGGGTTATTCCAAAGTTCAAAGCCTTTATTAAACAGTTTCCTGATGTAAAGACGCTGGCAGCGGCACCACTCAGCCAAGTTTTGATTGCCTGGCAAGGACTTGGCTATAATCGTCGAGCCAAGTATTTGCACTTGACCGCCAAGGCAGTCTTAGAAAAAGGTAGTCAATTTCCAAGTAGTTATGACGAGCTACTGCAGCTCCCTGGCATTGGCCCCTACACCGCCAGCGCCACCATGGCATTTGCCTACAATCAGCCAATTACTCTAATTGAAACTAATGTCAGAGCCGTATTTCTGTACCACTTCTTTCCAGGAAAGCGGCAAGTAGCGGATTCAAAACTCCTACCATTAATTGAGAAAACCCTAGACAAAGAACAACCTCGAATCTGGTACTCAGCGCTCATGGATTATGGCGCCACCTTGAAACGATTATTGCCTAATCCTTCCCGCCAAAGCCAACACCATACCAAGCAAAGCAAGTTTGAAGGCTCGCTCAGACAAACCAGGGGAGAGATTTTAAGGGTCTTGTCTAACCACAGCATACTCAGTCAAAAACAGCTGTTTGCAAAGTTGCAGACAAAAATGGATAATCACTTGCCAGCTCTTGAACAATTATTGAATGAAGAACTGGTTTTTATGGATTCTGGAAACCTCAAATTAGCCAACTAATTTATGACGACATATCGAAAAATTGGCCTGGGTGGAACGTTTGATCATTTTCACCAAGGTCATCAATCATTTTTATTGTTTGCTTCACAGCTGGCTGATGAGTTGGCCATTGGGGTGACAATGCCGGCCATGACGGCTCAAAAAAAGTTTTCAACTGCTATTGAACCATACGAAGTCAGAGCGGTAGCGGTTCAAGCCTTTTTGAAAAATTTCAACAACTCTGTTCAGATTGTACCCTTAACTGATCAGTTTGGACCAACTTTGACAGGTTCAAGTATCGAGGCAATTGCTGCCACCACTGACACCCAAGCCGGTGCTCAAGCCATCAATCAGAAACGGGTAGAGCTTGGTTTGGCGGAGCTGCCTATTCACCTACAGCCCATGGCTCCTGATCAATCCGGAGAGGTATTGTCGAGTGAAAGAATTAGAGCAGGATTAGTTAATCGGGCTGGTTTTGTCTATGCTAGTCTCTTTGAGTCAAATCTAACATTAAGTACACCACAAAAATTATTTTTCTCTCAAATTCAAGGAAATTTAGTCGAGTTTCCATCACCTACTAAAAATATTTTTGTTGTTGGTGACACCTCTTTAGAAAAGTTTTTGGCTCATCATTGGCCATATCAACTCGGAATCATTGATTACTTAAAGGAAAGAAAAGACTATCAACCTCATGTGGTAATTGATGAAACTGACGGAGTGGTAAGGGCAAGCAACCCAGCGGGAGAAATTTCCGCAGAATTGGCGCAAACAATCAAAAAAGCTCTGGTTGAATCCGCCCACCACATCATTGTTTCTGGAGAAGAAGATCTTTCAGCAGCGGCACTCTTGCTGCTAGCACCCTTAGGCTCATATATTTATTATGGCCAACCCAAACAAGGTATGGTTGAACTACAGGTGACCGAAGCAAAAAAAGAAGAGGTTCGCACAGTTTTAGCTTCAAAATAACCAACCAATCTAAAACCCGAATCTTTCACAAAACATAAATTGCTGATAGAGTAGAGCCATGTCTTTAGCCTTAATCTTACGCCCCCAATCACTCGCTGAATTTATTGGTCAAAAACACTTGGTTGGAGAAGATAAACCTCTCAGGATAGCCATTGAGAAAGGTCACGTTTTTTCGATGATTTTTTGGGGTCCACCAGGTGTGGGTAAAACCACTTTAGCCAGAATGATTGCCCACTCTCAGGGTAGAGAATTTGTTGAGTTCTCAGCTGTTTCAGCTGGCAAAAAAGACATTCAACAGTTGATGCAGCGGATTGACACCATGCAACAACTCAAACCTCAGCTAGCCCCAATTCTTTTCTTAGATGAGATTCACCGCTTTAACAAAGCTCAACAAGATTATTTGTTGCCGTTTGTTGAGGAAGGCAGAATTGTCCTCATTGGCGCTACCACCGAAAATCCGAGTTTTGAGATTATCTCAGCCCTACTTTCCCGCTCAAAAGTGTTCACTTTACAACCATTAAGTTCGGATGAACTGAAGATCTTAGTGAAACGGGCAATTAAAGAGTTGATAAAACAAACTGGCAAAAAGATCAAAGTTGACGCTGAAGCCGAGGCGTGGTTGATTAATTTTTCTGCTGGTGACGCCCGCAAACTCTTAAACCTGGTTGAGAATACCTTTGAACTTTATTCAAATCTTTCGCTCGACTCACTCAAATCTACCCTCCAAACCAGTGCCATTAAGTATGACAAAGACGGTGAGGAACACTACGACACCATCAGCGCCTTTATTAAGTCGATGCGTGCCAGCAACGTTGATGCCGCCCTTTACTACCTCGCCAGAATGGTGCACGCTGGCGAGGATCCCAAGTTTATCGCCCGAAGAATGGTAATTTTTGCCAGTGAAGACATTGGTCTGGCCGCTCCCACCGCCCTGGTGGTCGCCAACGCGGTGTTTGACGCCGTCACCAAGATTGGTTATCCAGAGGCACAAATTAACTTGGCTCATGGTGTGGCATACCTGGCCAACTGCAAGAAAAATCGTTCTGCCTATGACGCCTACTTTTCAGTCCTGAGAGATGTAGAGCAAACTGGTAACTTGCCAATTCCACTTGAGCTGCGCAACGCCCCAACCAAACTGATGAAGGAGCTGGGCTATGGCAAGGGCTACCAGATGTACCCAGACCAAAGCAAATCATTACTGCCAGCTAAGCTAAAAAACAAAAAATACTTTTCCAAGTCAACTTAAAATTTTCCTACAGTTGATGCAAGCTAGCTGAGTATAGTACCCAGTATGCTTGATCCAGAGGCAGTCTTAAAACAGCACTGGGGGTATTCTTCGTTCCGGTTTACCCAAAAAGAAATTATTCAGTCAGTGCTGAGTGGGCAAGACACCTTAGCTTTACTGCCCACGGGTGGCGGCAAATCAATCTGCTATCAGATTCCAGCCTTACTATTGCCTGGGCTGACGCTGGTAATTTCACCCTTAATTTCCCTGATGAAAGATCAAGTTGATCGTTTACTCAGTCTTCAGATTGCCGGTACGTATCTAGCTTCTTCACTGCCAAAGCCAGAGCTTAACCAACGACTTGAATTATTGGCCCAAGGCAAGTTTAAAATTTGCTATCTTTCGCCAGAAAGAATTCATTCAGCATCAATTTCAAGAGCACTTTCCAATCAAAAAGTATCATTAGTTGTGGTTGACGAGGCTCATTGCGTCAGTGTTTGGGGCAATGACTTTAGGCCATCGTACAAAAAGATACAAAGTTTTATCAATTCATTTTCAGATCGACCAGCAGTTATAGCCCTGACGGCCACTGCCACCGCTGCCACCAAACAAGAGATTATTGCTGATTTGGGACTTCGTTCGCCAAGGATTTTTACCTCAAGTTTTAAACGAAACATTGCCATTAGAGTGGTTCAGACTGCCTCAGCCAGCCAGCACCAGCTTGAGTTGTTGGCATACCTCAGGCACAACCACAAAATCGGCATCATTTATGTTAGTAGCCGCAAGACAGCGGAAGAATTAAGCCACCAGCTCAACCAACTGGCCAGCCTAATTGATATTCCCAGGACTGGTTACTACCACGCCGGACTGTCAGCACCAGTTAGACAAGAAACTCAAGATCGCTTTCTAGCCAATGAAATAAAAATCTTGGTCGCCACCACTGCTTTTGGTATGGGGATTGATAAGGGCGACATTGAGTACGTGATTCATTATCACCCTTCATCTTCGTTAGAAAATTATTTTCAGGAAATTGGCAGAGCGGGTCGGAGTGGTCAACAAGCCGAGGCAATTTGGTTATTCTTTCCACAGCACCTAGCTATCCACACCGGTTTATTAACTAAAAAACCTGATAGCAATCAACACGCTTTACAACTGCTCAAGGAGGTGGCAATTTTTGCTGCTAATCAAAGCTGCCGAATGCAAAGCGTTCTCAAATACTTTGGCGAAGATTCAGAGCGCTGCCAACTGTGTGATCGCTGTTGGCCATCAGACTCACCGCTCCAAGCGCTTACCAAACAGCAACAGACTAATTTAGAAAATCTCCTCAACTGGCGCCAGGCCGTTGCCAACCACGAAAAAATTGAACCTAACTATGTGCTCACCGACCTGCATCTGGCCTATTTCCTTACTCTACAACCAGCCTCGTTAGCTGATTTGCAGCACATACCAGGCATTGGTCTTGGTTGGCTTGAAAACTGGGGCAAGAGCTTCCTCAAACATCAATGGTACAATAACTAAGTGATTTTTAGCCCTGTGGAAGGAACAAATGACAATTACTGAACTCGTCAAACAATATACAGAGATCTCTGATTTTCTTAACCAACACTGGCCACTCAAAAATCAGCAACACCGAACCTTTGCCCGAACCATGAAAATTGTTGAAGAACTGGGCGAGTTGTCAGACGAAATTTTGACCAGCATGAACTTGCAGCGAAACTCAAAAATCGCCAAGTTCACTCACCAAAACATTGAAGACGAATTCGCCGATGTTTTGGGCTCGCTCGTACTGCTGGGCATTGAACTGGACATTGATGTAGAAAAAGTAATCAAACGAAAAATAGAATTTACCAAAGAGCGGTTTGAGATGGATCAGTCAACCAACTAAGCTCCAGTTTGACACGCCGCCCATAAACCCTCGTTATCTTCCCGCGCTTGTCGCTCAGCATCCTGAAATACCGTCTGGTACTTACTGTCTGGCAGATAGACGGAGGCAAAGGCATACCCCTCAGCTACCAGTTGCTCGTTAATCAGCCGTCCATTAAGCCAAATGTATCTCAATAACCGACCGTAACGATCAGTTTCACTGACGTCCTTTTCGAGTTGAACTTGCTTGCCTTCTACTAGTTCTTTGTTGCGCTGGCTGGCTTTTTCGCCGAAGCACTCAATTGGTTTGGTCGAATGTTTTGTTTCTGGCGTATCAATGCCAATGTAGCGCACTACTTCTCCAGTGGAAAGTTCAATTGTGTCGCCATCGATTACCCGTTGGACAGTAGCCAGCACAGCTGAATCGGTACTGGTGCCAGTAATTTGAAGTGGAGCAGAGCTCGGTTCTAGTTGCAGAGACTCCTCAGCCAACGGTAGAGAAAACCTGTCAACCAAATCCATGGCCACGGACTTCACAACAAACGCAACAACCACAATTACTACCACCAACAAGCCAAAATGAAGAATCGAGTTAGAAAAGAATTTTCTCACACCTATTTATCTACGCGAATTTGGCTGGAGAAGCAAGTCTCAGCCACTAGAGTTCAATTGTTTGATAGAGCTGGCCATCTGTAAATCCCCGGTCACGATAGTACTGTCGAGTGCCAATGGCAGAGATCACCGCCAGTTTTTTGAAGCCAGCCGCGGCAGCCAAGCTCTTTGCCTTTTCAATCAACTGTTTGCCCAACCCAATGTGCTGAGCTCTGCCAGCGTCTTTGTCGCCAGGTTTAACCAAGTTACCGTAAACATGAATTTCCCGAATCATGGCTGTTGACTCCAGCTCAGCAATAAAGCCTTTTTGCTTGGGCAGACTTAAACGCAAGAAACCTACGAGTGACTGGTCGTCTTTGGTCACAAACTGCAAAAATTTTTCTTCAGTCGTCGAAGTGGAATAATTGGTGACAGTCAATTTTAAATCAGCCTCAGTTACTGTTTTGCCTCTAATTTCTCTAGCCCGGATATCTTTTGATTGCTTACCGGCTTTTTCTAAACTCTGTTCGGCAATTTGTCTAAAGTTGGTCAATTTATTGCCGGTGATAATATCAGTTGAGGGGATATCTCGAATCACTCTGGTCAGTCGACAGTACTCTGGAGTACTTTTGAAAGCAAAAGTGACAATATCCAACAATTCTTGATAAGAATATGGCTGCCACAAACCTTTTCTGTAGTACTGCATTAACTCTGCGCTTTGAATCAGGGAGCAGGGGTAAATTTTCAATTCATCAGGCTTAAAATCCGGATCTGCAAACAGAGTCAAATAATCTTTTTTGTCTTTCTCGACATCAGAACCGTATAAATTCGCCATCCAGTGGGCATGAATTTTAAAACCGGCTTGGCGCAACAACTGAACCGCAGTGCGAGTGGCCGCCACGTTGTGGCCCCGTTTATTTAACTTCAAGACTTCGTCCTGTAAACTTTGAAACCCAATCTGGGCTTTGGTGCATCCAAGCCGCCTGATTCTGATCACTTCGGCCTCAGAAATAGTATCCGGTCTAGTCTCGATCACCAAACCAACATTCTTAACCACCGCTGACTCATTAATTTTTTGCTGCATTTCCAACTCAATCCAGCCAGAAGACTGATATTTGTCAAAACCACCCAATCGTTCTGGCGCCACGTAGAGCTCAGAAACTTTCTGGTTATAACTTTTGTCTAACCGATCACCATCAATTTTGTGCGACTCAAGCGCCTGTTTGTTTGACTCAGGGTTACTTTGCTGGGCATAGTGCCGAGCACCAACCAGCTGCCTATTCATTTCCAAGTACCGATCTTCAATTTTCTGCCGATCATCTTGCTGGCCAAAGTCATTCAAGGCCCGGAAACACTCCTTCACAAACCAGATTTGATAGGCCTTCGGGTAGTATGACCAAGTACCGCCCAAAATAATAATTTCAGCCTTATTGACTTGGTGACCAATATTGTGCAACGCCTGCAGTCGGTTGTAGGTTTGCAGATACGGATCAAAATAGTTGCGCTCAGCCCGCTGAGCACCTGGTTCGCTAGCCAAGTAACTCTTGGGCATCCGAATGTCGTTAGGACAAAAAATACAGGTGCCTGGGCATGGATAGGGTTTGGTCAAAACGGTGATCGGCGCTACTCCAGATTGAGTTCTAGTCGGTTTCATCCGCAACTGTTGTAACAATTGTTCAGAAAATGGCTGCAAGCCGTCTGTGCCAGCCAAGGCTCGATAGCCAGCCACGACCTGATCCTTTGAAAATAGCGTCCCATCATGACGCGGGTGCTGCTTAATGACTTGAAAATACCCTCGCTTTGACAATGGCTGCGCCGCTTCTATTGACGCAAGCAGTGGCAGGAGTGCTTTTAAGTGGTCTTTGTAGTCGAATTGAGTTTCCATCTGAAGTATTATACCTTCATGGACCGGTCAACCATTCTGCAACTCAACACTATTAACAATACATTTTACAAAACCGTGGCGCAGGACTTTAGCGACAGCCGCAGTTACTACTGGCACGGCTGGCGAGAATTTTTGCCATTTCTAGAAAACATGCTTGGTGAAACTGATCAACTTGAGGTATTGGACGTTGGCTGCGGCAACGGCCGATTTGGCCTTTTTTTGGTTGATTCATTACCTTCAATCAGCATCAACTATCTGGGAATCGATAGTAATAAGCAGTTGTTGGAGATCGCCAAAAAAAGCCATCAGCAAACTCATCTTGATTCGGAGTTTGCCCAACTGGATATTGTCCAATCGCTGCTAGACAACACTTTCTTAAAAACTAAAAAAACTTACGACGTGATTGTTTTGTTTGGCCTTCTGCATCACATTCCTAGTTTTCAGCTGAGAAAGCAATTAGTTCAGATGGCTAGCAAAAAGTTAAAAACCAATGGCTTACTTATTTTGACCCTCTGGCGATTTCTTGACACGAACCAGTTACAAAAAAAACAGGTTGCGTTTGAACAAGCCGAACTCAATCCAGCTCAACTTGATAAAAATGACTTTATCTTATCCTGGAATCGAGGCAAAAAAAGCATTCGGTATTGCCACTACGCCGACAAAGATGAAGAAGCTCGGTTACTCTCAGCCTCAGAGCTTGAATTACTATCCAGCTTTGAATCAGATGGCAAAGAGGGCAGAGGCAATAGGTATTTAGTTTTGACCCGCCCAAGCGAGGTATAATGCGAAGTATGCAAACAGTTATCGCATTAGCAATTATAATTTTGACAATTTTCGGCATCGCTGATTCGGGCTACGTCAGCTATGAGCTGTTTAATCAGGTGATTCCACCCTGTGGCCAAGGCTTTGACTGTGGCACCGTTTTAACCAGCAAGTATGCTTACATCGGACCATTTTCAGTTGCAAATAGTGGCTTTGTTTATTACCTCACTGCTTTTGTGGTTTCAATTCTGAATTTTCTGGACGTTGATATCAAAAAGATATTTTCTATTCAACACTCAAAGACACTAAAACGATTACAAACCATTGATTTACTGTTACTATTAACGACGATTGGGTTCATCTTCTCACTCTATCTCGTCTTTATTATGGGTGTCGTGATTCAGTCATGGTGCACATACTGCCTATTTTCAGCCCTAACCTCCGTGGTTTTATTTAGTACCGTTCAGTACTATCACTCAAAGTATTCTCTTCACTCGAGTTTTCTAGCAAAAGGGCTCACCCTGCGAATAATCAACTGGTTGTATGGAGTAATTGCTAAGCCTATTTTCTTTCTTTTCGATCCCGAGCTGATCCACAACAGACTTATCTCGACTGGCAGTTTCTTGGGTAACTTTTCTGTACTGAAGTTCAAAGTCAGGTGGCTGTTTCAGTTCAAACATCCAGTCTTAACTAAAGAAATTGACGGCCTTCAATTTTCAAACCCAGTCGGCCTCTCAGCTGGCTTTGACTATAATGGCGATCTAACTCAGATTTTGCCAGACGTTGGTTTTGGCTTTCATACTATTGGCACCGTCACTTTTGGGCGCTACGACGGCAATCCAAAACCTCGTTTAGGCAGGTTTCCAAACTCAAAAGCGCTGTTAGTGAACAAAGGTTTGAAGTCGATTGGCGCCAGAGCAATGATCCAAAAACTATCTCAGCTTGAGTTAACCATCCCCACAGGCATTAGCATTGGTAGCACTAATACGCACTATGATTCTGATAAAGATCAGCTGATGGATATCATTAAGTGTTTTAGAGTATTCGAAGCCTCCAGCCTAAAACATGCGTATTATGAACTGAACATCAGTTGTCCAAACACTTTTGGTGGAGAATCATTTACCTATCCAGACCGCTTAGAAGTATTACTCACCGCTTTGGACACGTTGAAAATCAGTCGATCAGTGTATGTAAAAATGCCGATTGATCAATCAGAAAAAGAAACGCTTTTGTTATTAAAAGTGGCTGATAAGCACAATGTCCAAGGCTTAATTATTGGCAATTTAACCAAGGACAGAGAAAATCCAGCCGTGTTACCAGCAGACAAAGCCGTCTGGAAAACAAAAAAGGGTAATGTAAGTGGCAAACCAACCTTTGACCGATCAAATAAAATTATTTCTCTTGCTAAAAAGAATTATGGCACTCGTTTTACCATCATTGGCACCGGCGGAATTTTTACCGCTAAAGATGCTCAAGCAAAGATCGATCGAGGGGCAGATTTGGTTCAATTGATTACCGGCATGGTATTTGAAGGGCCTTCGGCGATTGGCTTGATCAACCTTGGGCTAGCTGATAAGTTGCTCGATAAACTTTCCAAGTAAATACGAAACTCCTGCTGCAGCCGCGCCAATACCTAGCATCTCCAGTCCACTCCTGAGCCAGCCATGTTTGGTAATGATTGTTCGCATGCTACCAACAATAAACAGCCCACAGGCAGTGCTAATCATGGACAGCGGGAAACGCATCTCATCTTCAATCGCCACTCCCACAAAATGAATTAGATATGGAATCAGTGGCAAACTGCTAGCAAAGAAAAAAGCGATAAAGGTTTTCCAGCTGGTAGAGCGAAAAAAGTGATGAAACGCAGAAATCTTTTTCTTCTCGAGTTGATTAACCGATTGTTCA
>PFDH01000003.1 GCA_002772705.1 Candidatus Pacebacteria bacterium CG10_big_fil_rev_8_21_14_0_10_44_11
CTTTTAGCCAGCTCAAATCCCATCTTGTCGGAAGCCAACTGATTATTGGCTCCCCCCGCCACAATCTGACATTTTAGTTGTTTAACAGTGGTTGGATTGATCGCTCCATACAGTGCGCAAGGAACAACGACATCAACTTGAACGCTAAAAATTTTAGAAACGGGTACTACCTGAACTTTAGGAAACCGAACTTTTATGGCCGAAACAACATCTTTAGAAATATCAGTCACGTAAATTTTCTTGGCTTTACCGTAGAGAGACTGAAGGATGCCTGAGCCAATTTTTCCCAAACCTTGGATTGCAAAAGTCTTTTGACTTGGATCTTTAGAACCAAATCGAAACTCCAAGCTGGCTAAGATCCCTGAGATAATACCTAACACCGTATATTTGACCGGATCTACTTTAACACCAACAAAATATTGAGACAACCTTTTCCAATTTTTTACATCTTGTTGAGCAATACCAATATCAGAACCAGTAATAAACCTACCACCAAGTAACTCCACATACTCAGCATATTTTTTTAGAGCTTTTTCTCGATTAATACCTGGATAATCAATTATTACTCCCTTAGCTCCACCGTAGGGTAACCCTGCTAGAGCCGCCTTATACGACATAAACTTGGCTAATCGCAAACTATCTTGAAACGCTTCCTCCTGCGAGGCGTAACGCCAAAACCGAGTAGCACCAAAAGCGGGCATTTGTTTGTTGCCAGTATGCAAGGCAATAAAAGCCTGCAAACCACAGCTTGGCTCATTAATAATTAGTACCATTTTATAATTAGTGAGTTGAGAAAATGAAAACATACCGTCCTATATTAATAGTATAAATGCTATAACAAGTTAGATAAATACGTAATTTTTACACATCTTGATTTCTACTTGCCAATTTGATCAAGAGCTATTATGCTTTTGATATGGAAAATACATCAAAACGCATCCTAGTCGTTGATGACGAACAGTATATCAGAGAACTGTATGAAGAAGTGCTAAAAGCTGAGGGCTTTGCTGTTGACACCGCTTCTGATGGTGAAGAAGCGCTGGCAAAAATCATAGCCGGTGGTTATAGCGTGATAACTTTAGATGTCGTGATGCCTAAGCTTGACGGTCTTGGCATTTTAACCAAGCTTAAAGAATCAACGCCTAAACAAAAAAATGGACCCATCATCTTGCTCACCAGCTTGGCTAATGATCCAGCCGTTAAACAAGCCCTAGAGATGGGCGCTCAAAAAGTGATTATCAAAACTGACATCACCCCCAAACAGTTTGTTGACATGATTAAAACAGCCACGTAAGCACCTTAAGTGCCAGCAAAAGTTAGCGACCAACCTGGCCGATTAAGTTATAAATTGGGGCAATAATTGCCAGCATCATGCCCCCGACTGCCAAACCAACCAGCACCAACATGATTGGTTCTAACATTGCTGTGAGTTTTTTGATTGATTGGGAAACGGTGTAGTCCATATTTTCTGAAACATTGAGCATTGATTCCTCAAGGGTGCCACTTTTTTCACCCACTTCCATCAACTTAATCATCATACTGGGAATGATATTTTGCTTTGAACGTAAACCGGCTGAAAACGGATGACCGGCTTGGGCTTGATCACGCGCCTTGGCCACCAAAACTCTGACTTCTTTTTTCAAGATCACCGCTTGAGCCAATTCCAATGAAGTCGTGATGGGAATACCTGAAGCCAAGAGCAAATGTAAACTGCGCGAAAAACGGGTAATGTCAATTTGGCGTACCAGTGTTGAAACCAGCGGTAACTTAAAAAACACTCCCAGAACCATCTCCCGTTTGATGCTGTACAAGATTATCACGGTAGCGATCAGTGCCGCCGTACTGCTGCTCACTAGCAACCAATGGTGGGTAATTACGTTCGAAACAAAAATTAAAATTTTGGTTGGCAACGGCAACACTACATTCAGATGCGAAAAAACCGTTGAAATGCGGGGAATCACCACCAGCAGCATCATTAGCAGCACCGCAAAAAAGATGACCAACACAATCAGCGGATAAAACATTGCCGATTTGACTTTATCTGAAAACTCCCGCTCTTCAATAATGGTTTTTTGCAAGTCCTTAAGAGTAGTTTCTAGCGTGCCGGCCTCTTCCGCGGCTTTGATCAAGTTGACCGTCACATCGTCAAAAGCCAGTGGATACCTGGCAAACGACTCGGAGATTTGCTTGCCAGCGGTGACGTCGTCTTGTAAAGAAAGTAAAATTTTGCGTTGATTACCTTTGGCTTCCTCAAGTAAAGAAGTGATAGTTTCCACGATTGGAATACCGGCCGCCAGCATAGTAGAAATATTGCTGACCAAACCAATTTTCTCTTCTGATGAAAGTCTGAGTTGTCCAAATGCCATGGTGGAATCTTTTTATTAAAAACTCTTACTTTCCATAGTACATCATAAAACAATCAGTTAACTTTTGTTTTATTCCATTTCGGTTTTTGTAACTCTCAAGATTTCTTCGATTGTGGTCAAACCACGGGTAATTTTCTCAATGCCATCGTCGTACATGGTGGTCATGCCCTCTTTTAAGGCTAAGTCTGAAATCTCATCAGTTTCAGCCTTTTTTGACACTAATTCGCGCATGGCTTTGGTCATCTCAATCACTTCATAAATGCCAATTCTACCTTGGTAACCAGTGTTGTGACACGACCGACAGCCTTGACCTTTATAGATCCTGACCTCTTGATTTTTGCCAACCGGAATGTAGTGTTTCTTGATTGTCTCGATTGACATAAACTGCTCAAGATCTTTAATTGGAATCGTTTCTGAGACTCGACAATGCTGGCAAATTTTTCTAACCAAACGTTGAGCAATAATGACGTTAACCGTCGAAGCCACCAAAAATGGCTCTACTTTCATGTCATACAGTCTGGGCAATGAGGCCGCCGCGTTATTAGTATGTAAAGTAGAGAAAACCAGATGGCCAGTCAGGGCAGCGTTGATTGCAATGCTGGCGGTTTCATTATCACGAATTTCACCAACAAAAATATAATCGGGATCTTGGCGAAGCAACGAGCGCAAACCATTGGCAAAGGTCAGATTAGTTTTTTCGTTAACTTGAACTTGATTGGCACCTTTAATTCGGTACTCAACTGGATCTTCAATACTGGTCAAATTTTTTTCGCGGGTGTTGATAATTTTTAGAATCGAGTAAATCGTCGTCGTTTTGCCTGAACCGGTTGGACCGGTCACCAAAATCATGCCATATGATCGCTGAGCGGCTTTTTTAACTTGTTCCAAACTTTTTTCTGCAATACCCAACTGCTCCAGTGAATACGATCTGGCTTGTGAAGTCAGCAGTCGCATCACCACTTTTTCACCTTCGGCGATTGGGATAATCGAAACCCGCAAATCAAGCCGCTCGCTAGCGACTTCGGTTTTGATTTTGCCGTCTTGCGCGGCTAAATGCTGGTCAGTTCGCAGGCTAGAAAGAACCTTAATTCTGGTGACAATTCTGCCATGCAGCTTTTTTGGCAAATTAACAATGTCGTGCAACATGCCGTCAATTCTGAAACGGACTATTGTTTCAGTTTCTTGAGGTTCAATGTGAATATCAGAAGCATGCTCGTTGTAAGCCGAGTGAATCAATTCATCGACCATTTTTTTGACTGGCGGATCATTCGAAATAGTGGTGATAACATGACCATTTTCTTCACTCATTAATTTTTCGAATAACTCTTGGAAGTCAGTTCTGTAGTTAACCAAAATTTCAGTGATGTCTTTTTCGGTGGCGTAGTAAAGCTGGACTTTTTTACCAGTTTTTTGAGCCACTAGTTGAGGCAGTAACTGGTTGGAAAAATTTGCACCAGCAATTTTTATCACCTGATCATCGCGGGCAAATGCCACCATTTTATGGCGTTTAGCTACTTCTTCTGGAATCGTGTTGAGGGCGAAGTCAGCAATATCTTGTTTAGTAAGCTCGACAAACGGCATCTTAAGCTGGGCCGCAGTCAATTTGCCCAGCTCAATATCGGTAGTTAGTCCCTTATCAATCAAAACGTCAGCCAAGGGTTGTTGAACTTCTTGGGCATGTTTCAAGGCCGCAGCAAACTCTTTTTCACCAATAACCTTGGTACCCACCACCAACAACTTTAACTGCTCATCGGAGAGTTGCATAGATCCATGATATATGGAATTTGGGCAAAGGGCAATTTGCGGGAACTGAAAACCTATTCCACAGCCTCCTTTCGTCATGGATTGGGTTCTATGCAAACTGAAATTTTTTGTCGCCCAAAAAGCCGGTCACTTCCGGCCTAATGATTTGGGTATTAAGCAACAAACCAGAAGTAACTTTGAACAAGCCATACTTTTGAGTAATGCTGTCAACCGCTGTTGCCACCCGCTCTTGCTTCCACCAGTTGGGAAACCAACAATCTTGAACTTCAGTCCACGGTTTGAGCAGGTGCAAGGCTACCGCTAACTTGATGACAGCAAAATTTTTGGGCCAGCGCTGATAGAGCTGCTGCCAAATAACCTTAAACATTTCGTTAGTATGGCGAACATAATACTGGAGAGTAACGTGAGTGCCCCAGCTCTGATCTTGACCCAATAAGTAGATACTGACCAACCGGCCAGCTAACTTCATTTTGCGGACTTTATACATTACTTCTGCCGTTAAGTTATAGAGCGTGGATTTTAAAACTGTTTCATTTCGACACAGCTTGTAGCCAGTGATTGACCGGCCAACACTTTTCATGTGTGGCAGTTCCTCAGCCGCTCTGTCTAACAAAGCCGGTTCTTCGCCTCTACCCATTTTGCGCAACTCCAAACTCCAATACGGTCCAAACTGCTCAAACAATAAATCATCCGGCAAAAAGTTGATTTGGTAGGGAACTGTAACGCCAATTTGTTCCAGTCTTCTGCCCAGCCGAAAACCAATACCACAAACACTGTCAAAGGTGGTGCTGGCAAGCAGTGCTGCCTGATTGTCTTGAGTAACCTGAGTCACACTACCTTTAGCCGCTACCTCACTGGACAGCTTGGCTAAAAATCTGTTTTTGGCAATGCCAACATTACAAGTTACCCAACTGCCCAATCTTTGCTTAATTTTTTGCTGAATATGCTGACCAAACGCTACCGGCGAAAGATATAACTGCCGAATTGGGGTAAAGTGAATAAACGACTCATCGAGAGAGAAAATTTCTACTTGAGGTGAAAGAGATTCAAAAAGCTGCTTGAGCTCTCTAGTCGCCGACAAATACAAATCAAACTCGGCCGGCATTTCGATGACGTTGGGGGCTAACATGTGGGCGTCACCAACAGTACAACCGGTTTTTATTCCCAATTTTTTGGCTTCTTTAGAAGCGGCAATGACACAGGTTCGACCAACGTTTTTAACAATCACCACCGGTTTACCTCGCAAAGCCGGTGTCTCTTGTTGAAGCAAAGTGGCAAAGTAAGAATTAATATCAACGTGAACAATGGTTTGGGTAGGCGGTTGGTCGTTGGTGGCTGCAACTGCTTCAATCACACCAAATCTCCTCTAGACTCCAAGTTTCTTCGGCTCGGTCAAATACTAAACGGTAAGCCCCACCCGGAGCTGTAACCGCATACTGCCGTTTATACACCGCCCCATCTCTGATGTTAGCAATTAAGTTAATGTCTGAAATTAAGTATTCTCTCTGCCGCCACAAAAACTTTCTGGGTACAAACTGGGCATTTTTGTATAAACCAACAACGCTAATGGTCTCGTGAATTGGTTCGTACATAAAAACCCTCTCAAATAAAATCTAGCCTCAGAATAGAAGAAAACCCGAATCTTGGCAAGTAAACAAAAATAATCAAAATATGTCAAAAACAGGGGTTTTGTTTGGGTTTTGAATGTAGTCGACACTATCATTACACATTTAATATGTACTGCAAACTGTTATAATCCTCAGTATGCAGATTGAATGGTTTAAATTATTTCGAACAATGATAATTAAGCTGTTTTTATAAAAAGTTGTATACTGGCTTTGGTGAAAAAGATTTTCTTATTGGTTGGAATAGCTCTATGGGTACATACTTGGCAAGTGTGGAAAATACTCTATATTTGATTGCACCCCCACCATTCTAGAAAAAACAAAAGATCACACAACTTTGAAAGGAGGAAGTTGCGTCTAAAGTTACCACTCCGATAATCAAAAATAATCTCGCAAAGGGGCGTACAATAAATCCGTGTTTGAAATAACTTCGTCCTCTCAGGTTAATTTTTTTGTTGCCTTTGGCATTTTGCTCTTAATTTCTGATTTGTTGCCAGCAAGTAATAATATTCATCGTTTAATTCCATCATTTCAATAGCTTAGGCATGAAAAAATTCCTTCAAAATAAGTGGTTTTTAATTGGCTCAGTCATGGTGTTACTAATTGGGTTAACGATCGTGGCAGCGGTTTGGGTACTGTACGCCTCATACTCAAAAAGTGTGGTCACGACTGCCGAGCTTACATCCCCCCATCCCAACCCCACTCCAACACCAACCCCAGATCCGCTTGATCCCTACAGCATCGCTCTTTTAGGTTATGGCGGGCCAGGTCATGACGGCGGAGCCTTGACCGACACAATCATCCTGGCATATATTCAACCGCGCAAAAAGTCTATTCACCTGATTACCATTCCCAGGGATATTTGGGTTGAGTTGCCATTGCTGCCAGATGGACAAACCAAAGGCTACAAGCTCAACGCCGCCTACGCTGTTGGCACCGATGAAACCCAATTTAAAGATCGGCCAGTTGAGTTTACTGGCAAAGGTGGTGGCGGTTCTTTAGCCAAGTATGCGTTGGCTCAGGTCACTGGGATCAACCCAACGTATTTTTTTGCTCTTAATTTTTATGCCTTCGAACATGCTCTCGATCAGTTAGGCGGCATTGAAGTGAGAGTGCCACAAGGTTTTGACGATCCATTTTATCCAATCGAAACAGAAAAGAATAATACTTGCACAAAATCCGAGGAAGAAATTGCGGCGCTCTCAGCAACGCTATCCGGCGATCTGCTGGCTGAGCAGTTTTTGTGCCGCTACGAGCATCTCTATTTTGAGGCTGGGTCTCAATTAATGGATGGAGCGACCGCATTGAAGTATGTCCGTTCGCGCCATTCCAGCCAATCTGGCAACGATTTTTCTCGGTCGCAGCGCCAGTTGGCGGTGATTGAGGCCGTCAAAAAAAGGGTGCTCAACCTTAACTTTGTGCCTAAAATTTTGCCACTCATTCAGTCCCTCTCAGCTAATATTCAAACTGATATTGATGCTACTACCCTAACCGAATTGATCGCAGCATCAAAAGAGCTGGAAGACTACTCAATTGATCGTGTCATTCTATCAGAAAAAAATGTTTTACAGTCAAGTCGGAGTGCCGATCGGCAATACATTTTAACAGCCCAGCCCTCAACGCAATCAGCCCAACCCTGGTCAAGCGTCCATCAATACGTCTTGGATCAAGTTGATCAAAATTAAAACCGTAATTCTTGTTGCTTAGCGACTTCAGCCTCGGTATAGCAGTTAATTATTTCTAGTTTGCCATCCGTCTTGCGAACCGCGTAACCAGTTTTTCCTTCTGAACCTCTGGTTGGGTCTGTTGGTAATTGAAATTTGCCATTAGTTAGTTGAGATAAATCAAGACAACTTTCTTGGTTGACTTGACAGTGACGAGTAGTTAGTTGACAACCCGCAGTATCCAAGCCCAGTTGCTGCCACTCGGTTGGCCATACAATTGAAAGATCCTGGGATAAAAAACTGAGCTTGGTGGCTAAATCAGTCACTCCGTGTGATCTGAGGGTATCATTACTTGAAGTAATGTCTTTGTTGTCTATTTCTGAGGCGCTAATTTTTGAAAATAGATAGTAGGCAATTGCAATTAGAATTAAGGTCAAGGCCAAAGCTATGATAATGATGAATGAAAAGGAGTTTTTCATGGTGACATCTCTATCTTATCATCACCGGTGCTTCAACCTTTCTTCTGTGTTGATTGATGATTTTTGACGATTAATTTCATTTGCTCAGCCATAAATGCCGACCAACTTTTGTCTTTTTTTTGTTGAAGAAACAGGGTATTGCAATGACCGAGTAACTTTTCTAAAGTTGATTGGGGTGGATTAATACCAAGTAAATCTCTGATATCCGAGAGTGTTAGTAACCACTGGGCAAACCATTTTTCCCACTCAGGTTGCTTTTTCTGGGTGCCAGGATAAATATTTTTATACGACTCTTCTGCTTGTTGCAGGATGTGAGTTAATTTATCAGTCATGATACCCTTTTATACAATAATCCTGAGTGAAAAGAAATATGCTCGTCCCAATTGTTGGCTTGTTAACAATTGGCACTCCAAGTGTATACTAAACCAATGCTAAAAAAGTTAGCTTTAGTGGGGTTTTTATTTGGGTTTTTGGTTGTTTTTTCCGTTCGGTCAGCGCAAGCCAAATCCTACTCAATTCCTAAAGTTCAGATTGATGCCAAACTCAACACCGATGGTTCAATGGACGTTACCGAAACTAGAACCTATGCTTTTGACGGCGACTATACTTTTGCCTATCAGAAAATTATTGCCAAACCCAATCAAACCGCTGCTCTCGGCAGAATAGAACCATATATTTTAAGTCGCTTTACTCTTTGTGATGAAACTCGGTGTTTCACGCAACTTGAAGATAACCAGATAGTGGCTGCCGATGAGGATCGGCCAACTAACACTTTTTATGTCCGGCCGGAGTCTAACGGCTACTATATAAAGTGGTTTTACCGTAAAAGCGCGCCGACGGAATTTCGATTGAGTTACACGGTAGAAAATGTTGTTTCCCTCCAGGCTGACACGGCTGAGTTGTATTGGCAGTGGATCGGAAATGAGTGGGAAATTGGCCAATCTAATGTAGTTGTTAATCTGGAGTTGCCAGCCGGAATTGCTGATGATCAAATTAAAGCTTGGTTGCATGGGCCGTTGTCGGGAGTGGTGGCCATCCCTAGTGCTCAACAGGTGACGTTTAGCGTTAGGTATTTGCCGATTGGCAGTTTTTTTGAAGGTCGAGTTTTAATGCCAAAAGAGGTATTTAAGTCTGGCGCAGCTGGGACGTCGGATCGAGCTACAATCAAATCTACAGAAGACAAATATATCCAAGACACTGAGCGAGAAAGAAATGCTGGCAAGGCAATGGAGTCGTTTCTCAGGATCTTGATTGGTGCACTATTGATTACTTCTCTTGTCCTCACATTTTTGTCTGCCAAGAGATTTCTTACGTTTGGTAAGGACAAGACTCTGCCGCAAGCTTCTATCTCAGGCACACTTTGGGAGCCACCTAGTGAAATCGATCCAGCCCAAATTGAGCAGTTGATTAACGGCAGTCAACAACTAAGTACTAAATCGTTCACCGCCACCGTCTTATCATTGGTTCAAAGCCGGCTGCTTAAATTTATTCGTTCTGACCAAAAGGAAGGCTTTATTTTTAAAGATTACCAGTATTATTTGGAGAAAGTTGAGTCTGCAAAATCAGTAAAAGTCAGCAGTATTCAAAAATACGTCTTTGATTTTCTGAAACAAATTGGTTTTAAACAGCAAAAAATAAATAATGCTTTGAAAGAAGGCTTGGCCTTAGCTGAGATTCAAACTTGGTGCCAGAGCCACCAGATATCTGCAAAAAGTTTTTTTGACAAATTTCCCAAAGTTGTTCTGGAAGAAAACTTAACTGAAAATTATTTTGACACGATTGCTCACCAAGAAAACAAGAAGTATGGTTTGATTATTTTGCAGGGATTGGTTGTTGCGGCTAGTTTCATCGTTTTAATGGTGATGACTTCTAATGAATTTGCCACTAATTCAGATCCCAGCATGCCTTTGCTCGTGTTGACGTTGCCTGTAAGTATTTTTGGCTTGGCCTTGATGATTGTTTTTAAAGCTAGGGGAGAAAAACGAACAGAAAAAGGCTTACAAGAAACGGCGGCTTGGAACGCGTTTAAAAAACACATGTCTGACTATAAACAAACGGCTAAGTATCCAATCGATTCGATTATTTTGTGGGAGCAGTACCTTGTTTATGGCACGTTGTTAGGAGTCTCAACGAAGGCTTTGTCTCAGTTGCCTGTCAAGTTGCCAACCAACGACGCTGTAATTGCCAGTAGTTACTGGGCTGGATCAAGCACCGGTGCCTCAGTTGATTTTGCCTCAACCTTAAACTCAGTCTCTTCTGCCATGAGCTCACTTTCAACCGCCGCCACGGCGAGCTATGGTGCTTCTGGCGTTGGTTCTTCAGGCGGCGCTTCTGGTGGCGGAGGCGGGGGGGGGGGAGGCGGCGGTGGCGGTGCTGGCTAAAGATCGGTAAACTACAAACCAGCTACTTGAGGTTCTCTCTACCCCACTTTAATGTTTTGGTCAGCCAAACCAACTCATTCAAAATCTTCTCAATTCTCTCTCTATATTTTTGATCTAGCAGTTCACCTTGGGCGGAAAACGTGTCCTGAACTTGAGGAAATTGGAGGTCGTGCTGCAATGGTACCAGACCAAGTGCTCTGAGAGTTGGCAGCAACCCCTCTAACGCCCGGACACCACCCCAAGGACCGCTGGAAACTCCAGCCAGAGCCACGGGTTTGTGCAAGTAATTGTCATACTCACTGTCCAGCATTCGTTTCAAACTGCTCGGATAGCTATGGTTGTACTCTGGTGTAACAATAAAAAAGCCATCGGCTTGAGCGGTAAGTTCTGAATATTTGGCGATTCTTAGATCCTCGTTACTGCCATCTTTTTGGAACTCAAATTCATCGCGATCAATAAAAATGGCTTTAATTTCTGGATTTGCCTGAGCTACTGCAAAAACTAGTTTAGCCGCATTAATAGACAACCGACCAGGCCGATTGCTGGCAGCAATCACTGCAATCGTAAGTTTATTCATAGACAGCTTCCTTTCCTAAAATTAATAACAGTTTAAAAACGAATCAACCAAAGATGAGCAAAATAAATAGCAAAAAGCAATGAAAATACCAGACAGCACTGCCAAAAGACTTGATAAATAAAAAAGATTGAATCATTTTTCACGATTAAAAAACCAAGTAAATCTTTCGCTTTATTACGATGAATACCACTAAACTGTTCTAGTAACCAATAGTTCACTTCTCCCCAACTTCTCACGACCCAAAAAAGTGAGACTAACAACAAAAAAAGCAACCAGTCATTGAACAATAGACTGGCCACCGAAATTAGTAACCAAAACAAGGCAATAATTAGCGCGTCCCCCCAAACAAAAATTCCAAAGGGGTATAGCCAGCCAGCCAAACCAAAACTATTTTTCTGATCATGAGCTTGGCGCCAGCTAATAATTAAGATATAAATAGTCACTAGAAAAATAGAAACTACAAACAGCTGCTGAAATAAGTTCATGTTTCAATCTCTTCTTCAATCCTCAGTAACTCATTATACTTCGCGGTTCGCTCAGAACGAGAAGGTGCGCCGGCTTTGATTTCTACCGAAGCGGTACCAACCGCCAAATGAGCAATGAACGTATCCTCTGTCTCACCACTGCGGTGGGAAATGATGGTTTTCCAACCGGCGTTTTTAGCTAAACTAATCGCCTGTAAGGTTTCAGTCAGAGTGCCGATCTGATTTAATTTGATGAGGGCGGTATTGCAGCTTTTTTCCTGAATGGCTCGCTGAATGTACTGGGGATTGGTCACCAATAAGTCATCGCCAACAATGTCAATTCTGTCGCCAAGCTGAGCAGTCAGAACGGCCCAACTTGCCCAGTCCTCTTCGGCTAACGGGTCTTCTAGTGAAGCAATTGGATACTTTTGCACTAGCTCTTCCATCCAAGCCATCATTTCCTGAACAGTTTTAGTAGTGTGATCACGTTTTAGTTGATACGAACCATCTTTAAAAAATTCATTAGCCGCGGCGTCGATGCCAAGCATAAAGTCGCCATCCCGACCAGCAGTGTATCCAGCGGCTTCAATCGCCTCTAAAATTAGCTCAAACGCTTGTTCATTAGACGATAGGCTTGGAGCAAATCCACCTTCATTGCCAACATTAGTTGAAAGATCAGCTTTGAGCAGTAACTTACCTAAATGTTGAAAAACTTCTACTGATTGACGTAATTTTTCTGAATACTTTACCGCTTTTGTTGGGAAAAGCATGTATTCTTGAATGTCTGTAGTCCAGTTAGCGTGAGCCCCACCATTCATCACATTAAGAATTGGCATCGGTAAGCTTGGCTGCTGCCCAGACAAATCAGCAATGTAGCGATACAACGGTTGTTTAGCTACTTTAGCGGCAGCAACGGCAAAGGCCATCGAAACGGCCAAAATTGAGTTGGCACCAAGTCTCGACTTCATTGCAGTGCCATCAAGCTCAAGGAGTAGTTGATCCAAGCTCTGCTGGTCAAGCTCCTTGCTTTGAACAGCCTGAAAAATCTCTGTCTTTGCCGTACCTACAGCTTTGAGCACACCTTTACCAAGATAAGCGGCTTCTCTATCTCTCAATTCAAGCGCCTCTCGAGAGCCGATACTAGCACCACTTGGAACCGCTGCCCGACCAGTTGCTCCTTCAGCCAAAGTTAAGTCCAGTTCAATTGTCGGGTTGCCTCGAGAATCTAAAATCTCACGAGCCTGAATTGCTAAAATTGACGGCATATTTCCCTTGTATAATTGCTTTTAGAATACCACAAGGCATACTCTAGCACTAATGAGTGATAAATTCAGTACCCGATCAGCGATGAAATCAGTAAATTCAGTCAACTGGTTGATGGGTGCCGTATTGATTTTGTTAAGTTTCTTTTTCTTCTGGAATATCGTGACGCATTTTTCAACTCACTTGACTTCGCCCAATGACGGCCCACTGATTAGTTGGTTAATTGCTCAAAGCGCGGCTTTTTGGAAAGGCGGACACTCACTATATCATTGGCCAATTTTTTATCCCTATGCCTTCACCGCCACGTACTCCGATCCATTTTTGAGCTTGGGCTTAGTTCAGCTATTGATCAGTTTTTTTGTCAATAATATTGTGGCGCAACATAACATATTGCTACTGATAAGTTTTTTTTCTACTTTTTTTGGGATGTTCCTTCTGGGGAAAACTTTGTTCAAAAATAATTTTAGCGCTTGGATTGTGGCAATTAGCTTTTGTTTCTCATTTTTATATCTCCAGTTTAGTGTCCATCTTCACACTTTTTTTCTGTTTGGTCTGCCACTGTCTTTGGTTGGTTTAATCAACTATATCAAAAAGCCACGGTTTGAGTACTTACTGACCGCAGTAGCTGGGTTTTTAATCCAAGCTTTTAACGCCCCAATGACTGCTTATTTTATTGGAGTAATCGCCAGTATTTATTTAGTCAGTGAACAGATAACTAAAAAATTTCTGCTGGATTACAAAGTACTGTTGGTTGGTATTGTGGTAGTTGCTCTTTGCATCTGGTATTACTTTCCTTCAGTTTTGGTTGCTCAACAATTCAATGCCGTCAGAACAATTCGCGATACCGCTCATTTTTCTTATTCAATTACCAGGTTGGGAGGCTTAGATATTTGGTTACCATTGACTGCAATAATTCTAGGCAGCCGTTACTTTAAAAAACAGCGCCGAACCAGCCTCAAAGCCAGAACTTGGATCTTAATTGCTGGCTTTGGGGCGATAGCCATGTTAGGTCCCGTGATCAAATTCAATGAGGCCACTCTCAAAATTTTTAATCTGCCAATTCCCTTGCCGTATGCGGTAATTTACTACCTTATTCCTGGCCTGCAAGCGTTCAGAGCAGTAACCCGTTGGAGTATTTTGCTTAATTTTGGTTTATCGTTAGGTCTGGGTTGGTTGCTTTCTAAGCGGAAAGTGCCAATTTTCCTAATTGCAATTTATGGCGTCGTCTGGGTTGCTCAAATGTGGTATCTCTTTAATAGGACTATTTCGCTCTACCCTGTGTCGTCAGAAGTCACAGCGATCTACAGAGTTGTTAAAGCCCAACCTGAAACCGTTTTAGCAGAGTTCCCCATCACTCAATGGGACATGACCCCATTTGATGGC
>PFDH01000063.1:0-2860 GCA_002772705.1 Candidatus Pacebacteria bacterium CG10_big_fil_rev_8_21_14_0_10_44_11
ACCCCAGAATTTAGACAATGGTATAAGATCCAAAATATATGAAAACTGGACCACGAAAAGTGTTTCCATCAACACTTAAAGCAAAGGTAGGCTTGGAAGCAGTGAAGGGTGAAAAGACAGTAGCAGAACTTGCCAGTGTTTACGGCGTGCACCCAACACAAATTAAACAATGGAAGACGATTGTAGAAGCAGGACTGCCGGATTTGTTTTCTGACAAACGCAAAAGGCATGAGCAAACAGAGGAGGAGATCCGCGAGGAGCTATACAAACAAATTGGCAAGCAAAAGGTTGAGATTGAATGGTTAAAAAAAAAGATTGGCTTGTTTGAGTAGTGAGTTGTCGGTACGGGAATTGGTGTGTGGAGTTGATCAGAGTGGATTATTCCTCCCGATTTCGGCACAAACACAACTCTTGGGTATTGCTCGCCAGAGTGTGTATTACAAACCAGTCCCAGTTGGTCCAAAAGAGCTGGCCATTAAACATTTGATCGACGAGATTTACACCAAACATCCATTCTTTGGTGTACGGAAAATGACAGTGGCAGTGAGTGAGCGGAGAAAGGAGGCAGTGAACCACAAACGGATTCACTCGTATATGAACGAGATGGGACTCCAGGCGATATTTCCTGGACCCAACTTGAGCAAGAATGGAAAAGCGCATCCAACTTTTCCGTATTTGCTTAGGGGTGTTGTGGCAAATCACCCTAATCATATTTGGGGTACTGACATTACGTATATTCGGATGAAGAACGGATTTGTGTACTTGGTGGCATTCTTAGACTGGTTTAGTCGATTTGTGCTGTCCTGGAGGATTGCCACTACACTCGACATTGGGTTTGTGCTGGAGGCAGGCAGAGAAGCACTTGAACATTATGGCAATCCTGAGTTTGAAAACTCAGATCAAGGATCACATTTTACGAGTGGGCAATACATCGACCTCTGGAACCAAGACCAAACGAAAATCAGTATGGACGGGAGAGGCAGATGTATGGACAATATCTTTACTGAACGGTTATGGAGAACCGTCAAATATGAGGAGGTATACTTAAAAAGTTATGAATTGGTGAGCGACGCAATGAGCAATATTGGTGCATTCATGGAGTTTTACAACTACGAACGCCCCCATCAATCGCTTGCTTACAAGACCCCAGCCGGCATCTATTTCAACTGAAAGGAATGGATCTTATACCAGCCGGTTTCGTGTCTAGACAAAGGGGTACACTATAACATGATATTAGTGAACCTTTCAAAATAGGTGGAAATATAGATTATATCTATGATTTTGCTTGTCCCGCTAGCCCAACAAAATTGGATATTCTTAGGATGCAAATTTTAGCTGCTGGATGCTTTGGAACTTATTATTTACTTGAATTAGCCAGATCTAAAAAGGCCGGTTTTGTTTTTGCTTCTTCTTCTGAAGTATATGGAGATCCGCTGGAAAACCCCCAAAGAGAAGATTATTGGGGTAATGTTAATACGACAGGAAAAAGATCTATCTATGATGAAGGTAAACGATTTAGTGAATCTATGGTAACGGCTTTTCATAAAGAATATGGTTTAGATATTCGAATTGTTAGAATTTTTAATACCTATGGTGAACGTATGCAAGCTGATGACGGAAGAGCAATTCCAACTTTTATTAGTCAGGCGATTCTGAATGAGAAAATCACCATTTTTGGAGATGGTAGTCACACCAGAAGTCCTCAATATATTTCAGACCTTGTTGGCGGTATATTAGCTCTTGTTGATAATGCTGTTGTAGAGCCGGTAAATATTGGTAATCCAATAGAAATGACTATATTGGAATTAGCTTTACTTATTGTTAAGTTGGCCGATTCAAAAAGCGAAATTGCTTTTACAGGTGCAGACCCAGAAGATGATCCAAAAGTGAGAAAGCCAGACATTACCAAAGCCAAGATTTTACTTAACTGGTCTCCAAACGTTACGCCTGAAGAAGGTCTCTCCAAAACTATTCAGTGGTTTAAGACGAAACTTACTACTGGTACTCGCTAAATGAAAATAGATAATATCTACTTTTCTTGGAAGTTTATTTGTTACTTGTTAATTTTCTAGTATTGAGAAACCAGGCAAGCTAGGGTATAATCCTGGGGTCTTGTACGTAACAACCAAACTGCCGGTCCGAAGCGCTCGCAGTCAGAACAAAAGAAAATATATTTGTATGTTGAAAATTAAATTAGCCAGATTTGGCAAGAAAAATCAACCACACTACCGAGTAGTAGTAACTGAAGGTAAAAGCAAACGCGACGGGCAGTACAAAGCCCAAGTTGGTCGCTACGTGCCAACTGCTAACCCTAAAGTTTTAGAAATCGACATGGCGGAATTTGAAGCCTGGGTCAAAAAAGGCGCTCAACCCACCGAAACCGTTCAAGGTTTGTTTGATCGCCTCAAATCCGGCAATCCTTTCCCAGCCAAAAAAGCCAGACCTTCCAAGAAGGCCATGGCTAAAGCCAAAGCTGAAAAAGCAAAGGCTCCAGCAGCAGAACCAGCCGCTAAAGTTGCTGTAGAAACTACCACTGAAGCTGCTGCACCAGCCGTTGAAACTAAGGAACCAAAAGCTGAAGTCAAGGCTGAAGCCGTCCCAAAAGCAAAAAATACTGAAGCACCAGCAAAAACTGAGGACAAAGCTGTGGTCGAACCTACAACTGAAGCCAAAACTGAAGACAAACCCGCAACCAAAGTTACCAAAAAAGCTGCAAAGAAATCAAAAGCATAATCGTCAGGTCAAACTATTTCCTGGCTACTAAGGAACAGGTATGAAAAACCTCCTCGAGTTCATCATTATTCATATTGTTACTCATCCAGAAGAAGTCAGAGTTGACGAAGAGCCAGATGAGCAAGGC
>PFDH01000063.1:2893-3958 GCA_002772705.1 Candidatus Pacebacteria bacterium CG10_big_fil_rev_8_21_14_0_10_44_11
TTCGATCAGAAACATTGGCAAAATTCGCGCTCTCAAAGAGGGTATTCGGGCCAAAATTACGCTGGCCGAAGAAGACGCGCCTCCAGCCGCAGAAGTAGAAGCAGAATAATCTTTTCAATTAATTCGTAGTAGGTGACAACGGAACGAGTGTTTGCCGCTGGTTATTGGGTAACCGTCGGTTCTGGCGTGGTAATCGGCGCAGGCGTAGCAACCAGTTCTGGAGTAGCAGTTGGCACCGGTACCAAAGCTGGAATACTCTCAATTTCTTCTCGAGTGACTTGATCGGTGGTGATCTGGAATAAATCCTGCAAACCGCCGCCACGGATCTCAGTTTGTTGCTCTAGGTTAGTCGGGTTAAAGGCTGCCAACAAGTTTAAGACACCAACTTCTTTTTGAGAAATTTTTGGCAGTGGCGAATCAATTCTGGAAGCAATCGACTGAGTGTAGAAGTAAGTTTGAGTGGTCAGCACCGCTTCAAAAGTGGGATCTTGACTGGTTTGCTCGACAAAACCGGCAGCATTGGTGTTAATCTGGTTGCCAATCTCCATCGAGACAATGGTGGTAAACGGCGACACCTCTTCAACTTTCAACAAAAAATCCTGAATTTGGCGAAAAGTCCCCTCAATAGTCAAGTCAAGTGACAGCTGGTCATAGGCAGTTTTGCTCTTGGAATCTAAGGCTGTCGAGTCAGAAGCCACCAGGCCTGGTGACAATTCAAAATCTTTGACCACGGTGCCAGTATCTTGGCTAACGCTGCTGAGCGCCATCAGCAACTCCAGCAATGGTTTGTGGGAGGGCAGCGCCTCTTCGATGGTGTTAATTTGAGCAAACTCTGGGCTGACTTCAATGTCATTTAATTCAGCCTGCTTTTGCTGCAGCTTTTCTAGTTTGGGTTGTTCTTTTTGGAGGTCGTTATACAAATCCCAACTTTGCTGAAACTGCGGAATCACTACCGCGCTGATTAAAACTAAAGCACCAAGTACAAATAAGACCGACAAAACCATCGCCCGACGGGTGGACCAAAAGATTTTGATGATACCACTATCTATTTCTGTCATGTGCCAC
>PFDH01000063.1:4041-4649 GCA_002772705.1 Candidatus Pacebacteria bacterium CG10_big_fil_rev_8_21_14_0_10_44_11
TCAGTTTGGGTGCCATCAGTTTGGTCAGTCTGATCTGCTTGCGCCGCTTCTTCGGCTGCCTGAATCTTTTCCTCAATTGGTTTGTCACCAAAAACCAGTGTTACCTGCATGCCATAGCTACCATCCGAGCCGCGGCGCAGACTGTTCTTCTGAATATCTGGATATTTTTGTTTGACCTGGTCAGAATTAATGATGTTAAAGACTTCTTCCATCGAAAAAATACTTTTGGCCTCGAGTACAAAACTGAGCACTTCTTTGTCAGCAGTATACGAAAGTTGGCTGATGATGACGTCGCTGCCAAACAGACCGCTAAAGTACTCCAGTGCCTCCTGTTTTTCCTTGCGCTTGCCAAACAGCTCTGTGAGAACCTTGAGTTTGTTGGCAAAAATGGTGTACTTTTCTTCGATGCCTTCTTTTTGAGCAATCTGCTGCTGAACAGTTTTTTGTTCAGCCTGCACTGTCTTAATCTGGTAAAGCAAAAAAAGTCTAGCTCCAATCACCAGTAAGATCGCCACCCCAAGGCCAAACAAGCCAAAAGTGACGTACCTGAGTACCTCTCGATCGGTTTGCTCTTGGCGACCTAGGGTTCTTCTGCGCTCTCTGACAAA
>PFDH01000024.1:0-13206 GCA_002772705.1 Candidatus Pacebacteria bacterium CG10_big_fil_rev_8_21_14_0_10_44_11
AGAAAAAAACTGTTGTCAAAACAAGCCAAGGGCAAAAAACGGATGAAGCAGTTCGGCAAAGTTGAGCTAGATCAGCAAACCTTTTTGTCTTTACTCAGACGCTCATAGTGATAGACTACGGAAAGTGTTATATTTTTGAAAAAGGACACTATGTCTTCTGAGCGATTAATGCCAGATAGAATTATAGGGCAAGTTGGAGGAGAACCTGGGAAGGAAAAAATTACAGTTCGTACTTTTTTACATGCAATAACTCCAATTTCTCCGTTTCGTTCAAGTTTAGATATCTCGTTTCGACCAGCAAGTTCAGTCGAAAAAGGGTTGGCAACAAAAATGCCTGAGTCAATTGCTGACATGCAAGCTGTGGCTTGGTATGAAGTTCTTGGTTTACAGCGTCTTAGTCCTATGGTTGATTTATCGATGACTGATAAAAGTTTTCTATATGTTGACAAAGGTCAAGAAGTATCTCCTTTTACCAGATGGTTACTATTGCTCCCGATTCCCATAGCAAAAGAAGTTGCTTTTCAACTGAACGAGGTAGTGAAACTGCAAGTTTTAGAAGAACTTAGTCAATTCCAAGATTCTGATCAGTCTGCTCTAGCTCCCAGAATCCAAGCTTTGCTTCACACTTTAACCTAACCAAGCCAATAATTACACTGCCTGATATAATACCGATATGCCTGATATTTTTGACAGCTCTTTGCGAAATGACGAGCAAGAGACTTTAGACCATCAGCGCAAACTCTTGCGTGGCATTAGAACCAAGCGTTATGCTGGCAGAAGAGCGCAAAAGGTTGTAATTAATCAGCTACCTGCCAATGAGTCGACCATGATTAATACTTCAGAAGAAGCAAGTGATTTACCTCAAAAGCACAAACGCACAGTTGACGATTATTCCGAGGTGATGCGTAACGAGCGTCCTTCCCGCAATCCGTTTCAAGCGTTTGCCGCCAAACCTTTTCGGACTTTCTTTTCTTCTCAGCACTCTCAAGAAACAATCATTGTGGTTCTACGCAAACACCCATTAACTCAAGTTAAATGGCTGGTGATAGCTATTGTCCTAGCGTTAGTGCCGTTTTTGTTTAATGGTATTTCTATTTTGTCTTTTTTGCCTGGAACTTACCAGTTTGCTGGGGCAATAATTTGGTATTTGTTGCTGACAGGTTTCATTATGGAATCCTTTCTAACTTGGTTTTTTAACGTTTACATAATCACTGATGAGCGAATCATTGACGTCGATTTTCTTTCCTTGATTTATCGAAATATTTCGACGGCAAAAATTGATAATATTGAAGATGTGACCGCTACCACTGGTGGTGCTGTCCGCGGTATCTTTGATTTTGGCACGGTTCAGATTCAGACTGCCGCTGAGAAACGCGAATTTGAGTTTGAGGACGTGCCTCACCCAAACCGAGTGACCAAGCTGATTAACGAACTAATTCTTGAAGAAGAACGAGAAAAGATAGAAGGAAGGGTAAATTAAGATGATGCTCTTTCAAACCGTCCTTGCTACCTCAGCCCAAGATTTTGTCTCTTTTAGTCAAGATGGTTTGCTTAGTTTGGTTTTTAAAGTCTTGTTTTTATTGAGTGTCTTGTTTTATTGTATTTTTGCGGTCATTGTGATTCGGCAAGTCCAGATCATGAAAAATACCTTAATTACACCCATTTCACCCCTCATTCTCTTATTTAGCATTTTGCATTTAGTGCTAGCAGTCGGTGTTTTTTTACTCTTTCTGATCATCCTCTAAATTAACCGTCAACGTCTGACTAATCATCCAGAGGAGCTACTCTAGACGCGTGTTAGAATACGAAAGATGGAAGAGGTTCTTCGGGTCACTCCAGTCGTCGGCTTGCCGCAGTTCAACGGCTGGTCCCATGTATGGGAGCTTAACCTTGATCTGCAAACCAAACTGGTGGTTTGTCTTGCCCTTGAGGGAGACAACGCTACTAACATTGGCCGAGATGTGATTGAGCTCATCGCTCAGTTGCCACCGCGGTCTGCTCAGGGGCTATACCAAGCCTTAAAAGAGGCAATTGCTCTGTGTGAGAATCAACAAAAATCACTTTCTGTATCTGCTGGCATTTTTCACCACCATCAGACAGTGCTGGCCAGTTATCAAAGTTCAATTGTTCTTAAACGCGGCGCCAAAGTTGGCACTATTGTCCAGTCGGAGAATGAGTTACGCATCATTGAGGGAAAATTCGATTTAGATGACGTGTTTGTTTTTTCAACTCAAAATGGTCGCCAATTTATTTCTCAAATTAGTCTTAACTTTGAGCGTGGCTACGACAGTGACGGCGTAATCACAGCGATTGTTCCAGCGCTTCATTCGCTCACTGATTCATCAACGGCAGCACTGGCATTTGTGGCAGTTACTCAAGAGGAACCAATGGCAGAGTCACCAGTGCCAACAATGGAAATTGATCTTCAGTCAAATGATGACCAAGAGAGTCTTGCGATTAGTTTGTCAGCCGGCCAATCGTCATCAAAAGTAAACCAAGAACTATCTCAGACTACTACTTTGGCTCAGGCTCAGGCGGCAGCTGACGACAGCGGTATCACCATTGGTCAACCCTTGTCGTCAAGTAAAAAACAGTACTTTCTGCATCGCAAAAATATCCTAGACACAACACTTCGAGGGTTTGCAGTGGCAATCACTATTGGTAGGCGGTTGGGTCAAACTGGGGTTCAAACTGCAACTCAAATTATACAGTCATTTTCTTCCAAAACCTATCTGGGCGCTCCACCCTCAAAAAAAATGATCAGATTGGCAATACTTGCAGTCGTAATCGTACTGTTTTTGGCTTTACTCGGTTGGTTTTTTTGGGCCAGAAACAAGCAACTTGAAGCAGCTGCACTCGCAATCGCCCAACCGTTCAGAGCTCAGCTGGCTCAGCTGGCTACGGTGGCAACAGTTGACCCAATTCCAGCCAGGCTGATGGCAACAGATTTGATGGCAGCGGTAACAATGGCTCAGCAACAGGCTGAAGAATCTGGTGAAAAAAAGACGGCGGCAGAATTATCAATCATCTTGACTGAAGTTAAAACTGTCTACGATAACATCTCTGGCAGAGACGAATTGACTGAGTTACCAATATTTTACGATCTACGGCTAGTCAGTTCCGATTTTATTGCTTCCCAAGCCACTTTGGTTGGCAATCAAGCCATGTTTCTTGACTCAGAAAAAAAGACGGTCATTATTCTTAACCTCGATACAAAACAAGTTTTTGCGACTTCAGTTGACTCGCTTGAATCAGTCCGAGCAGTTAGCCCGTTCCAAGATTTGAGCGCAGTCTTGTTAGCCAATGGTTTGTATCAGCTGCCGTTTAACGTAGATGCCCAACCCGTGGAGGTAAAAGAGGTAGGCGATTCTAACCGAGAGGCAACGTTAATTGCTAACTTTGGTTCTTACGTGTATGTTTTTAATCCAGAGAAACGGAATATTTATCGCTATGTTAAATCTGGCGGTCAGTACTCAGACCCGGTTGGTTGGCTACTTGATCCTTTAGGTGTGCCTTTTACTAGCGTTGTTTCTTGGTCAATTGATGGTGATATCTGGTTAGGCACTGACTCTGGCCAAATTCTAAAGTTCACTACTGGTAAAGCCGCTGACTTTAACGCTCAGGGTTTAGAAGATCCGCTTTTCTCACCGCTGCAAGTTGTGACCAGGGAGGAACTCAATACTATTTATATTTTAGAACCGGCTAAAAAACGATTAGTAGTGTTGACCAAGACAGGTCAATTTTTAAGAGAAATAAAAAGCAGTTCTTTGGGGGCGGCGACAACAATTTTAATTAACACTGATGGCACTAAAGCCTATGTTGTCAGTGGCTCAACTGTTTTTGAGCTGGCAGTCTAGATGATCAAAATGACCAATTTCTGGAAAAGCGGTTGCTAAGTTAGCCTGGTATACTACCAACATGCAACTAATTAGTAATAAAAAAGCCCGATTTGACTACCAGATTGAGCAAACATATACTGCTGGTTTAATTTTAACTGGCCAGGAAGTCAAAAGTCTGCGACTGCGTCACGGCAGCTTAACTGGCAGCTACGTCAAGATTGTCGGTGGTCAGGCGTTACTCCTGAACGCTCAGGTTAATCCTTATTCCTTTGCCAATACCATTGACTATGAACCAAGAAGAACTCGGCAATTGTTGCTCAAGAAAAAAGAATTGCTCGAGCTGAGTGATTGGAGTACCAACAAAAAGCGAGCCCTTATTCCGCTCTCAATTGACATTGTGGGTAGATACATCAAACTCCAGATTGGCGTTGGCCGTGGTCTAAAAGAATACGACAAGCGGCAAAAAATCAAAGCCAGAGATCAAGAACGAGACTTAAGACGCCAACTAAAAGAAAAATATCCGATTCGCTAAGGATAATTTTTTATGTAAAGCCAAGTGACAACTCAAGTAACAGAGCGGCACTAGACGGCAATACCAATTTTTTGCTAGTATGATTTCATACACTAGCTAATAAGGGAGTGATTGTATGTCGAAACAAGTTTTTTGGCCTGCCGCGCTGGTTGTGATGGGCTTGTTATTTTTGAGTGCTAACTTGGGGGCGGTTCCACAAGAGTTTTGGAATTTATGGCCGCTGCTCTTTATCATTGTTGGTCTGGGCGGTCTCTTAACCGCTGACAGAAAAGAGTGGCTGTACGAGAAAAAAGCGCCTGCTAAAAAGCAGACTGGCGCCAAAAAGTCACGTTCCAAGTCAAAAAAGTAGTCTGATTGTTTTTTTGTAATTACCAAACTATCTGCCGTTGAGTTTCTGGCTTGAAATGCCGGCAGCCGATGGTATAGTTTTGGGTGCCGTAACAAGAGAACAAGGATCATCATGTCAAAACCATTTGCGATTGCTATTGATGGCCCAGTTGCTGCGGGCAAGGGCACCGTTTCTCGGTTAGTAGCGGATCGACTAGGCTTTTTATACGTCGACACGGGTGCGATGTATCGAGTTGGAGCCTGGCTAGGACTCCAGCGGAAGGTTGATTGGAAGGACGAAGCAAAGATTGCGGCCTTGATCACTGAAGCTAGAATCGAGATGAGAAATCCAACTCAGGCTGAAAAAGATAGTCGTTTAACTACCGTAATTGTTAACGGAGAAGATGTCTCCTGGAAAATTAGAACTGAAGCAGTCAGTCAAGGCGCCTCGGCAGTGGCAGTTCACCCTCTAGTTAGAAAAGTATTGGTTCATAAACAACAACTGATTGCCAAGGATCAAAATGTGGTGATGGAAGGCAGGGATATTACTCACACCGTCTTGCCTAATGCGCAGGTCAAAATCTACTTAACCGCTGGGGATACCATCCGGGCTCGTCGCCGTCACTTGCAGCTATTAACTAAAGGCATAGACGTTAGTTTTGAGGAAGTGTACACACAGTTATTAAAGCGCGATAAACAAGATATGGAGCGCAAAACCGATCCTTTAAAAATTGTGCCTGAGGCTTGGGTTTTGGACACCAGTGATCTTTCGATTGAACAAGTAGTAGAGATTATTGTCAGTAAAGTAACAGTCATGCGTCAAAAAGATGAATAACTTATCAAAAGAAGAACTGGCTGCTCATATCGAAGATTTAACTAATACGATTGAAGCCAGAAAAGAGCAGCGAGAAAGAGATCGACAGAAAAAGAAAAATGTCGCCGAGAAAAAAAAGCAACGTCAACTCGTCGAGCGGTTGGTGGCGCCATTGATCTTGATTATGACCGTGATGCTTTCACTTTTATTTTGGCTATTTGCAAGTTAAAACATTGTTGCAGCTGTGCCGGTCAGGTCATGCTTAGGGTGTTGAGGTTGGCTGCTTGGCTTGAGCCACTCGGCAAGTTTGCTTTGGTTGGGTGCCGACGATGTAGTATTCTTCTTTTGAAGATCGGCAGCCTGGACAAGTTGGATTATCACTGGATAAGCAACTGGCAACTTTGACCAAACCGGCGGGAACCTTAAAGATGTGAGGGTTATTTTCATCTAAGAGAGTAGTCATCACTTTATTCCAAATTGACGATGCACCGGTGACACCAGAGGCAACATAACTCATTGATTGATTGTCGTTATTACCGACCCAAACTCCCACAAATCGGTCTGAGGTATAACCAAAAGTCCAGTTGTCTCTCAGGTTATTAGTGGTGCCAGTTTTGACCGCCACTTGCTGATTGGGAATGAATAGGGTTGAGAGTGGACCAAAAGCTGGTGTCCTGGCGGCATTGTCAGAGAGAATGTTTGAAATCAAAAAAGCAATTCGGCTATCAAAAACCTTTTTGCGCGAACAACCTAGCCCTTCCATGGCACAGGTATTTTGATACAGCACAGTACCTTGGTGATCTTTAATTTCCAAAATTGGATTAAGATCGGTCACATAGCCATCGTTGGCAAAAGCGCCGTAAAGCTTAGCCATCTCAACCATTAACACCTCGCCGCCACCCAACGTCAGTGACAAGCCAAACCGATGTCGATCATTCCAGGTGCTGATGCCAACTTCTTCGGCCTTATCGATCATTGTATTCACTCCAATTTGTTGAAGGGTTTTGACGGCAGGGATGTTATATGAAGAAGCCAAGGCTTCTTTTAGAGTAACATTGCCGTGGAACTTGCCATCATAATTTTGGGGTGAATAAGGTTTTGAACCAGGAATATTAAAAGTGATCGGTTGATCTTGAATGATTGAAGTCACAGTGCTGCCTCGCTCTAAAGCCAAAGCGTAGGTGAGAGGTTTAATTGAGCTACCAGGTTGTCGTGGCCTGAGGGTGACGTTAACCTGGCCATCATGATCAAAGTCAAAGTAGTTTTTGCTGCCGACCATGGCGTAGATTTCTCCGGTTCTGGGGTTGGTGATCAAAGCGGCACCATTAGAGACTCTCAGTCTGACCAGCTGATCAATTTCGTCAGTCACTTTTTTCTGGACATCGTTCTGCAGCTTTAAATCCAGAGTAGTCTTAATTTCTAGTCCACCCCGATACAATAAATCTTCACCATATTTTTCTGCCAGTAATTGCTTGGCGTACATCACAAAATGAGGGGCTTGAATATCAATAATGTCGTTGGCATAATGCAGATTTTCATCAGCGGCAGCTTGAGCTTCAGCCTCGCTGATGTAGCCGTCTTCAACCATTCTCCGCAAGACTTCCAGTTGTCTAGATTTGGCCAACTCTGGATTAGATCCAAACGGAGTATAGACAGATGGCGCGGCTGGCAGACCGGCAATGAGTGCACTTTCTGCCAGCGTCAACTTTGCCGCGGTTTTGCTAAAGTAACGGTGAGCGGCTTCTTCAATACCATAGGTTGAGCCCCCGTAAGCCACTTGGTTTAGGTACATTTCCAAAATTTGATTTTTATTATAGATACCCTCGGCAAGGACCGCTAAAATTGCCTCCCTAATTTTTCGGCGCAGAGTTTGCTCGGTGGTCAGTAACCGGTTTTTAACCAACTGCTGAGTGATAGTTGAGCCACCTTGGGTTGTCAGTCCTTGCGAGTTGGACAAAAGGGCTCTAAAAATGCCAGAGATTGAAATGCCATGATGAGAATAAAAATCTTGATCTTCAATTGCTACAGTTGCCTTGATTAAGTACGGAGAAATTTTTGACAGTGGCACGATCGTTCGGTTTTCTTCTTCGTAGAGTCTGAACAAGACTTCGCCATTGCGATCCATGATCCGCGTTGTCAACGGCGGAGTGGTCAGACTTAAAGCCTGAGGATCAGGCAAACCAACAAAGATTAATTCGTTGGTAAACCAAGTAAAAATCAAGATTGCAGCGCTTAAAAACAGAGCCAATGCCGTATGGAACGGAAATAACTTGACGGTGTAGTAAAAAGGCCGACCCAAAGCGGCAAAAAAGCTTTTAAGGCTGGTAGAAGTTTGGGTGGAAAAGTCTTCTGTTGGGGCGCTAATGGTTCGTCTAAAACTCCAGCTTTGCTTTCTGTTCCAGCGCGCAATGCCTCGACTGATTTTGACATAGGGACTAATCGAGATGGCATAGGTAACATCAACAAACCGCTGGTATTGGTGCGCCAACCCAATAATCCAGCCCCAACCATCAGCCAAGGCAGGCCAGAACCGACGTAAACCAGCATGACGGGCGAATGACGGTTTTAACTTTAATTGCTGAGCGATTTTCCAAGACAATAGTTTTTCTTGTGAAAAAATGGTTCCGGACAGTTGGCGAACGGTAATAGTTTGAGCAGGAGAACTAAACGTAGCCTTTTTTTGTTGAGCATAGGTTAATAAATGTTGACGGTAGTAGCGAATTTTGACAACTTGGTCACTTTGCGGCCTAAATTTTTGTGAGCCGCTAGTGTTTTTTCTTGTCCCTGCCATTAGGGGCGATAATAGCACGACCCTGGACGTCCGACAATGATTTTTTTCTCGAAAAATGAAGAGTTGTTATATTAGACTTGTTGCGAAACAACAATCACTGCACAATGCCAAAAAATAAGAACCGTGATTACTGAATTTTCCGATTGATTACATCCCACAACTCCCTGGAATCGTCTTCGTAACCCAGCGCCCAAATGGCAATACCACCCAAATCAAGCTGGTTGACATAATCCAGTTTATACGAGATTGACCGAGAATTTTCGTAGTACAGAACATAGGTCTCGCCGTCTTTAATATAGGAAAGATACGGGGAGAGGGCATCTTCATTCCAACCTTCTTGGACTTGGAGCGCATCTTTTTGGGCTAGCAGTTCTTTGACTCGGTCGATTTGAGCAGTTGAGCCAGTGTCCGGAAAAGTGTGTGATTGAGCCTCCCGGCTGGTAGTTTGCCACTCATACCCATAAAAAGGAATACCCAGCAAAATTTTATTGGCCGGGACTTTAGTTACATATTCTTGCAAATGCTGGTTGATGTCGCTGTCCCAAAGATCTTTGCCGCCAAACAACGGCGCCACGGGGCCAGCTTGGGGTGAGCTGCGGCGGTGAAAGTCATAGGCCATCACCACAATGTAATCCACATTGGGCTCAATCTCTTCAATATTCCAGATTTGCTGATCATTTGAAGCACCGGCGTACATGTCAATTGATAACTGAACCGAATCATAGCGGGCGTTTAAGTGATTGCGCAGAGCTTGAATAAAACTGGCTAAATTATCCTGGAGTGATACGCTATTTGTACCGGCGTACTCAATGTCCAGATTAATGCCATTGACAGGGTAAGCTAGGATCATTCCGTCCAGTGATTCCATAAATTTTGTTTGAGCAGTTGGCGAACTCAGAAAACTAACAATGTCGTCGCCGTTGAACTGTGAGACCACAATTTCTACCGATTTATTCTTCTCTTGCACTTGACTAGTAAAATCAAGCAGCTCGTCAGATTGCAGCCCGGCAAAACCAGGTTCAGTATAATCATTTTCTCGAGTTAAGAGTGAGCCATCGGCGCCAATAGTCAATGAAAAATAGCCCAGATGAGTCAGCTCAGGCTGGAGCGTTACTTTTTTGAGATTCCAATAGGGTAAAAACCCATAGACCACCTTATTTGAAGAATGACCTAGTCTTGGTTCAGCCAAAAATCTAAAGATGGTCAGTGAAGAGATGGGAGAAGCCAAAGGTTCATCCCAAAACCACCAAAGACTGAGTGCCAACGCGGCGGTAAAGGTAATTAAACCAATCAGGGTCAACTTGATAACCATTTTCATGCGTTCCAGCCACATCAAGACTCTAAACGAGTCGTGTGTATCATGCTGAGTCTGGGGAAACTTTTTTTTGAGAAAGGTAATTGACATTATGGTGTTTGCGACTGACTTTGTGCTTGGCTGGCTTCTTGCTGGACACGATTTTCAGGCGAATAGAATTCGTCAATCGTTTGGTTTTCTTGAATCGGCTTACCTTCTTCGTTGACGGCTCGATTGCAATCCAAACAATAACTGTCGGTGACAGGATCTTGAATGATGGTGTGTTCTTCTAGTACTAAACCTTCAATTTGTTGACCAAACAGGGGTGGCAGTCCGGTAGTTGGATCGATCCAGACGTTCATTTTTTGTCGCAAAGAGGCCGACGGTTTGCTTTGATTCCAGTACAACTCTGGACCGCTGGTTTGGCACGATTCACCGGCTTGAGGCGGCATCCCCGTGGGACAGACCAGCCCAGACTCAACATCGGGTGGTTTTTCCTGCCAAATTGGTTGCTGATCGCTCAAAATGTAACTCATGATGTCATTAAAAATTGGCGCCGCGCCGGTAACACCAGAAACTAGCCGGCGATTCATTGGGGTGTTGTCGTTGTTACCAACCCAAGTCATGACCAAGTATTCTGGGGTAAAACCCACGGTCCAGTTATCACGTAGGTCGTTAGTAGTGCCGGTTTTGGCGCTCACCACCTGATTGGGAATCACCAATTCTGAGTGAGAACCAAAAGCCATTTGTCTGGCTTGATTATCTTGCATAATGTGACTAGCCAAATAGGCTGGAGCCCGATTCATCACCCTGGTCAAGCTACCGGCCTGGGAATCCTCGTACTCAGACAGGTATTCCAGATCATTTTTGGTTTGTTCAAAGTTATTTTCTTCTAGGACTTTGCCTTTATAGTCTTCGACTTTGATAATTGATGTTAAGGGTACTTTCACGCCTTGATCGGCCAAGACTGAAAAGGCCTGAGCCAGATCAATCATTCTGATTTCGCCACCACCTAAAGTCAGAGAGAGGCCGTAGCGAGACGGATCGTTCCAGGTAGTAATGCCCATTTTTTTGGCTTGGTCAATAAAGTTGGCGATGCCCAAAGCGCGCAAGGACTTGACGGCCGGAATATTCAGTGAGTTGCCAAGTGATTGTCTAACGGTGACTGGTCCGCGATACGATCCGTCATAATTTTTGGGACAGTAAGGTTTTTGACCAGCGGATAAAAAACAGGTTGGTGAATCAACTAAAATTGTGCCCGGATTAAGAACTTTATTTTCAAAGGCCGTGGCGTACATGATTGGTTTAATCGAACTGCCTGGTTGTCGCTCAGCGAGTGTCACGTTTACCTGGCCGTCGTTTTCAGAATCAAAGTAATTCTGTGATCCAATCATTGCCAAAATTTCGCCGGTGTTTGGTTTGAGAACTAGGGCTGCGGCATTACCCACGTCGTATGAAGTGAGCCGCTCAAGCTCAGCCGAAAGTGAGGCCTGGGCAGTCTGCTGGAGATCAAGATCCAGGGTCGTTGTTACCCGCAAACCGCCTTTTTCGACTGTTTCAACGCCATATTTTTCATAGAGCAAATCTCTGACATAAAAAACAAAATGAGGGGCTTCAATGTCGGTTTGGTCAAGGGCGTACTCCAACACTTCGCTTTTTGCCTCTTCTTCTTGCAGTTTGGTAATGAAATCATCTTCATACATTCTTCTCAAGACGTCAGCCTGCCGGTCTTTGGCGCGCTGGGGATCGGAGCCAAATGGCGAGTAACGGGAAGGTGCCTGAGGCAGACCGGCGAGCAGAGCCGCTTCACCAACTGTCAAATCTTTGGCGCTTTTGCCAAAGTATGATTGGGCGGCCGATTCAATGCCCACAGAGGTACCGCCATAAGAAATATAGTTTAAGTACATTTCTAAAATGTCATTTTTGCTGTACATCATCTCGGTAACGACAGCTAGGATGCCTTCTTTGATTTTTCGTTGCCAGGATCTTTCGCTGGTTAAAAGTGCATTTTTGACAAGTTGCTGAGTGATAGTTGAGCCACCCTCAAGCTGATTGCCGGTGAGGTTTGAGAGAACAGCTCGAGCAATAGCAGTCAGATCAAAGCCCCAGTGCTGATAAAAATGTTGATCTTCAATAGCAATGCTGGCTTGGTAAACATAGGGCGGCAAGGTGTCTAGTTTAATTGGGATTCGGTGCTCATCAGCATAAATCTCGTAGAGCAACTTGCCGTGGCGATCAAAAATTTGAGAGCTGACGGCAAAGTTTTCTGAGCTGGTCAATCTGGATGGCGAGGGCAACTCTTGCAGTACAAATCCTAAGCCGATCAACCCAAAAGCCCCACAAGCCACAATTGAGTAGCGCCACCACAAATTTTGAAACGGAAAACTCATCACCTGCCAAGTAATCTTGGCAGCCGCGCCCACTTTTTTGGCAATCTTGGTTAGAGTTTTACGATTGGTTGGCAAAAGGGGCAGCGCATTGAAACTGCCGACCAAACTTTTTCTGATTGATCGGGCGACCGCCGACACATGTTGCTGAGAAGTTTGCTGTATAGCCTGTTTCATTCCCGATTAATAAGTTTATTTAGTATTGCAGACTTGTAGCGAAATAATAATCACTGCACTTTCACATCTATTTGGCATTTTTGTGTGTTGCATCTTTACTCAAGTAACATTGGTTACTATCGTCAATCTGTGCCTGCAAAAATGCTCAAATAGATGCAAAATTGACACCATTTCTTATTTCGCTACAAGTCTAGTGTATCAAACAAATCTGTCTGACCCTCTAATCAGCTACTTTATTTTTAGTGGGTGGCAGTGGTAAGGTACTGCTATGCGCTACTTTCTTGACCGCTCTTGGTTTTCTCAGTTGCCCAAAGAGCAACAAAAATTACTGGAGCTCTCCATTGTACTCTACGAGCGGGAAAGGCAGCTAGCTTCGCAATTGACTGATTACTCCTTCATTATCTTTCCAGTCGCCAAGGCCTATGAGGGATTTTTAAAACAGTACTTATTACAGATAGAGTTAATTTCTCAGACTACCTTTGAGGGGCGTCGGTTCAGAATTGGCCGATCGCTCAATCCTGATGTCCGATATGATCAGCGAGATCAGTATTGGCTCTATGACGACGTTGCGCGACTCTGTGGCGAAAAACTGGCTCACGATTTGTGGGAGGCGTGGCTAAGCTGCCGCAATCGGATTTTTCATTATTTTCCACTTCATAACGTCACTTTAACCTTAGCTGAAGTGGGTGACAAACTGGGGCTGCTAGACGTGACAATGGATCAAGCCTTTAACTGTCAAGTTAAAAATGGTTTTGCCCAGCCTGCAACTACCGGTCAATAACCGGCCTGTTTTGGAGACGAACGTAAACGTAAGTTCTAGGTTATACTACTTGTCGATCAACTTCTGGAGGTGCTGATATGTCTGACCAGTCCACTACTTTTCACAACATTACTATTTCAGGTTTGCCGGGTTCTGGGTCAACAACGCTCTTAAACATGTTGCGGGAACATTCTCACCTCAAGTTTGAGGGCTGGTCAGGATTTAGTGGCGGTGAGTTCATGAGAAGCTATGCCATCGAAAAGGGTTTATTTAAAGCGCAAAAAG
>PFDH01000024.1:13234-13501 GCA_002772705.1 Candidatus Pacebacteria bacterium CG10_big_fil_rev_8_21_14_0_10_44_11
GGGGATGCGGGAGAAACTTGCGATCGAAACCCACTGGATCATTGAATCTTGGCTATCGGGTTTTATGGCTCAAAACATTCCAGGAGTGTTTAAAGTGCTGATGAAGTGCAGCAATACGGCGGTCAAAGTTGACAGAATTGTTAACCGAGATACGGTTTCTCCAGACCAAGCCTTGGAAAACATGAATACTCGTTATCGAGAGAACTATGCTAAATGGAAAAAAATGTATGCCAAAGAATGGAATAACTGGGTGGTAGTGACCGGAAA
>PFDH01000024.1:13520-18803 GCA_002772705.1 Candidatus Pacebacteria bacterium CG10_big_fil_rev_8_21_14_0_10_44_11
ATTGATTTTTGGCGGCCAAATTTATACGATTTGGTCATAGATACGTATTCCACAAATCAAAAAGAAACGTTAGACTTAGTATTGGATGCGATCGAAAATAAAACACTCAACAAAGCTGCTTAAAAGATCCTCGCCCAAATCTCACGCGCTGATTGTTTTTTATCCGATTTTGGTTTTGACCATGATCCTGTGGCTGATTTACCGAACGCTTTTTGACTTTCCAGATTGGTTCGACGAAATTTTTGGCAAAGCCCTCTTTTTTGGTTTTCCAGTTTGGTTGTATATCACCGTTTCTGGCTTTAAAATCATTGCCGATTCATTTGCGCCATCCAAACTGCAATCGGGATTACTGCTTGGGTTGGCAGCTGGTGGTATTTTTGGTTTTACCACCTCTCTCATTGCTTTAGCCCAAACTGGGGGAGGCATTAACCAGGTTTGGTTACTCAGTTCAAATCGATTTTGGCAAGAGTTTGCCTTGGCTCTGTTCACTGCTTTTTGGGAAACACTGCTCTTCTTCTCGTTTGCGATGAGTGTAATTCAAGAAAAGTACCCTCGTTGGTCTGCCCTCAAACAGGTGCTGCTAACTGCTGGTATCTTGATTATTTTTTACCTGCCCAACGCCTTTATTCGTTTTGATCCCGTCACTGCTGTTGGCCAATTGGTGATGTTGTTTTTGTTTGCCGTTGGTCAGGGCTTTTTATTCTACTCAAAGCATAATGCATATGCGTTAGTCTTGTCGCATGCCATTTGGGGCATGGTTCTACTAACCCACAACTGGTAACTTTTAATTGATTCAACGCTTAATCGCTTTTGAGTGATGTTGGTGATGACTAAGATGGTAATAATTTGTGGCAGTCTGTTACAATAGGTTTTTTGGACGCTATGGCAGTCACTCGTCTTCACATTTTAAACATGATCGTTTTAGCACTCTTGGGTGTGGTGATTCTCAGTCTTTCACTAATCACGGCCAACAGCTTGACCGGTGGCAGAGATAACATTCCGGTTGGTGGTTGGCAATTATATGTTGGCAGACGGATCTTACCAGACAACATCTTGTACCCCTTGGTGATGGTTCAAGAGCGGATTAAGCTTAATCAAACCCCTCCCGAGCGCCAGAGCACGTTAATGCTGTCATATGCCCAAGAGCGGTTTGAAGTTGCTGAGGCACTTGCCGCTGAGAATCAACCGGGGTTAGCCATTACCACCCTTTCTAAGTCTCAAAAATACATTATTGCTGCTGGCTACAGGGATCTTGAGGACGCGGGAACTTTAGTTGAAGAGCTAAAAACTGTTAGAGCGGCAATTGATCATTCGCTCTATAGACTTGATCTGTTCGGTCAAGCCAATCCCCAGCTTGAAATGGCTCCCATTGCTCAACTCAAAGAGGAAACTAAAATCTTATTGGCAAAGGTTGACGAGCGAATTGTCCAACTAGATTCACTTTAATAATTTAACCAAGTGACAGACCAGTTCTTATTTTGTTCGCCTCTGGAAGAGTATCAGTGATCTATTTTGACTTAGTTGACAGCCTCCCGTTGACCATGAGATCCTTTAACTCCTAAGTTTAGCCAAACACAAGATATTGTGCTTCAGACTAGGTAATAACACAATTTGATGTAGGAGATGTGTATCAGTGAAATGTCCATACTGTGGCAAGAAAAACACATCGGTCATTGATTCCCGGGACGCTGAGGATCAAACATCGATTCGCCGTCGGCGCAGTTGCGTTGAGTGCGGCAAGCGGTTCACTACCTACGAACGAGTGGAAGGCATTGAACTCAAGGTGATTAAAAAAGATGGTACGCGTGAAGACTTCAGTCGAGAGAAGCTGAAGCGCGGGATTGCTAAAGCCACCTGGAAACGTCCTATTTCGATGCATGAAGTTGATGTCTTAATTGACGACGTTGAACGACGACTGCGGCAAAGAGAAGCAACCGAAGTTAAAAGTTGGGAAATTGGCAACTTGGTGATTAACCGGCTAAAAAAACTCGACCCACTGTCATACCTGTTGTTTGCCAGTGTTTATCGAGACTTTGAAAGTCTTGAAGACTTTGTTGAAGAAATTAATAAATTAAAAAATGATATTTCAACTTAATTAGTGAGGGAGTACATGCCTGAAGAAGTATTGACACCAAAACGAAGAATGAAGTTTATCAATCGCAAACTTGAGACAGGCATGGGCATGGCCGTGGCACGCCGAACGTACTTGCGCCGGTTGCTTGACAAGCAAACCGGCCGGGAGCGCTGGGAGAGCTGGGAAGAAGTAGCCGATCGAGTGGCTCGCGGCAACACCGGTCTTTTAGACAAAAAATTTGCCAAACACGCCAAAGAAGAATATGCCTTGATGAAAAAGCATATCTCCAATGGTTCAATGTTGATGTCTGGCCGCCATCTGCAGCATGGAGACGAAAGTCAAAAAGAGCGGAATATGGAAGTTTTTACTAATTGTTTCGATAAAAATACTAAGTTTTTGACTCAAGAATATGGGGCGGTCTCTTTTGGCGAAGTGGAGGGTAAAACCGTGACGGTAAAAGCTCGGGATGGTGAGTGGCGAACTGCCAAAGTCAAGGGTTTCGGAACTCAGAAATTATATAAAATCACTTTTGGTCCGGTCAACAACGCTCAATCAAATAATAATCTTGAGGTGATTGCTACCAAGAATCATCGCTGGTTTCTTAAAAATGGTTCTGTTACTGAAGACTTGCAGGTAGGAGATATCATTGAACCTGCAAAGGCTCACTTGGACTTAGATACTGAGGGGATTCGTCACGGACTCATATATGGTGATGGTACGGGACATAAGTCTAGAAATGATTATCCAGGAAGAATCCATTCTCAAGGTAGGCAGTACAACTCAATTAGATTATGTGGTGATGATAAAAATTACTTGAAGTACTTTAAAGAATTCACTGTCACCTATCCGCCACATGCAAATGGAGACCCGGTGGTATATCTTGGCCAAAAAGATTGGAAAGACCTACCTTTTACCAAAGACCCCTCATATATCGCTGGTTTTATTCACGGTTGGTGGTTAGCTGATGGGTCAAAGACGTATCCAACTACCAAAGGAATTGAGATTAGTACCGCTAATACCCCAGCAGTAGAATGGCTTAAAGAACATGCGCCCTTTGCTGGATACATTGTTACTGGTTTCTCCGAACATCAACGAAAAGAGGGAGACGGTTCTTATCCTCATGGGGAAAAACTAGTTTCTGTTCGATTGGCTCAAAACAAACCGAGAAAAGTTCTGGCGATTAAAGAATTTGGTGAAGACCAAGTTTTTTGTGTAGAAGAACCAATCACGACTGGCTTTGTTCTTGCCAATGGCTTGTTAACTGGTAACTGTTCGACAGCCACCAGCACCTATATTTTATTTTATTTACTCATGAACGGCTCCGGGGTAGGTCGGCCCTATGATGACGACATGTGTGTCGTTAACTGGGACAACATGCCCAACGTGCGGTGTGTGATTGCCGAAGAGCATCCTGACTTTGCTTGGGGAGTTGATGAAAGTGTTCGGGACGCCGAGCACAAATATGGCCATGGCGATGGCATCCACTGGTTTGAGGTGCCTGATAGTCGTGAAGGCTGGGCGCAAGCCATCGAAAAAATTGAGGTGATGGCCTTCGAGAAAAAATACAAAGACGATATGCTGATTCTGGATTTCTCTAAAGTCAGAGCCAAAGGCCAGCCAATCCGCGGGATGCAAAACCGGCCATCGTCTGGTCCAAAGCCGATCATGAACGCGATTGCCAAGCTGGCTACCATCAAAGGTGCCAACATGTCTCCTTGGAAGCAAGCGATGTTTGCCGATCACTACACAGCCGAGTGCGTTTTAGTCGGTGGTGCCCGTCGCAGCGCCCGGATTGCCACCAAGAACTGGACCGACCCCGAAATTTTTGACTTCATCAACATCAAACGAGGCGGCTTTTTGTGGAGTGCCAACAACTCGGTGGCGGTTGATGACAAGTTTTGGAAACAGCGAACCAAACACGCCCACAAAGTTTTGGCCGCGATCACCAAAGCCTCGTACGAAGATGGCACCGGTGAGCCAGGTTTTATCAATCAACACAAGCTAGTGCAAAATGACGACGGCTACGACGACTACCAAGACGGTCACTATGCCGAGAGCAAAAAGTACACACCAATGAAGCACACCTACAAGATGCTGTCGCTCTTGGCGCGCAACGCTGCCTCCAAAGTCTACTCCCAGATCCCCAACCCGTGTGGTGAAATCTCACTCAACATGTTGGGTGGTTACTGTGTGATCGGTGACGTGGTGCCATTTTACGCCCCAACGCTAGACGACGCTGAAGAAGCGTTCCGGGCAACGACTCGCGCTTTGATCAGGGTCAACACCTACATGGATAGTTTGTATAACCGCGAAGTGAAACGAACCAACCGCATTGGCGTTGGCATGACTGGTATTCACGAATTTGCCTGGAATATGTATGGCTACTCCTTCCATGATCTAATTGACGAAGAGAAGTCGCAAGATTTTTGGAACACGCTGGCGCGGTTTAAGAGGGCGGTGGTGGACGAGGCAGAGCAGTACTCCAAAAAACTGGGTATGAACGTTCCCCACACAAACACCACCATCAAGCCATCAGGCACCATTTCTAAGCTGTTTGCACTGACTGAGGGAGCACATTTGCCCAGTATGCGCGAGTACATCCGTTGGGTTCAGTACCGTTCAGACGATCCTCAGGTCAAAAAGTACAAGGCCAAGGGCTATCCGGTCAAAGAACTAAGATCTTACTCAGGTTCAACCGCAGTGGGTTTTCCAACCCAGCCGTTGATTTGCCGCTTGGGCATGGGTGGCAAGTTGGTCACCGCCGCCGAGGCCAAACCAGAGGAGCAGTATAAATGGTTGATGTTGCTTGAGAAATACTGGATTGTTGGCGTTGACGCTCACGGTAAACCTTTAGAAGACACTGGCAATCAGGTTTCCTATACCCTCAAGTACGATCCCACTAGAGTTACGTACAAAGAGTACGCTGACATGGTTGACAAGTACCAGGGCTTGATCAAGTGCTGCTCGGTAATGCCGCAACAAGATGCCACCGCCTATGAATATCAGCCGGAGCAACCGGTGACGATTAGCGAGTTTATGCGGGTGATCAACGAAATTGAAAAAGATGAAAACTTATTTGAGGATATTGATTACGAACATTTGAAGTGCGACAGTGGGGCGTGTCCGATTTGATCGGATCAAGATTGAAGGATTGAAAGTCAAAAAATCCCCATTAAATCGGGGATTTTTGATGCGGGACTTGATTATGT
>PFDH01000052.1 GCA_002772705.1 Candidatus Pacebacteria bacterium CG10_big_fil_rev_8_21_14_0_10_44_11
GAACCATCTCCAAACATACTCAACGGCCCACCCATCAAACTTTCCTTGATAAAACTGGGAATTACCCGACCATCATCAATATCCATCCGTGGGCCATAGGTGTTAAAAATTCTGACAATCCGGACATCCATTTTAAAATCCCGCTGATGGACGCCGCAAATAGTTTCCCCCAGGCGTTTACCTTCGTCGTAACAAGAACGAGGACCATTGGGATTAACATTACCCCAGTAAGTTTCCTTTTGGGGATGTTCTTGAGGATCGCCATAAACTTCTGAGGTGCTGGCAAACAAAAAACGAGCCTGAGGGTTAGACTCCTTGAGATATTGAAGCAAATTATGAGTGGCCAGCGAATTCACTAAGTATGTTTCAACTGGGTGCTCTTGGTAACGAGGCGGACTGGCGGGTGAGGCAAAATGCAAAATCAGATCAATTTTCAAATCTGCAGGAAGGTAGGATAGAGGCGGCTTAATTACATCGGCTTTGATAAACAAAAATTTTTCATTTGATGCAAACTCCACCAAGTTTTGTTGAGAACCAGTGATTAAATTATCGACCGCCACTACCTTTGCCCCCTCAGCCAACAAGGCCTGACACAGATGAGAGCCAACAAAACCCGCCCCTCCGGTTACCACAACCGTTTTATTTTCAAAAAAAGACATACACTCATTGTAGCAAACAGAAAAATAAATGGTGCCTGACTTATACACAGCCTGACTTATACACTAACTTTACTCTTTCTCTGGATCTGTTAGGATACTTGATTAGATGAAAACCCGTCTAACCATTACTCTTTCGCCCGATCTTTTAGATTCTGTCGATCTGTTAGTTGACAAAAAAACCATTCGCAACCGTTCACATGCCATTGAGCACTTGATCAGACAGAGCCTTGGGGTAAACGTGACGACAGCCATGATCCTGGCTGGCGGCACTCACCGTGGCAAAAATAACCCACTGATTAAAAAAATTGAGGGTGTTGATCTATTTTTTCACCAGATCGAGCACTTAAAACAATTTGGCATTAAACGAGTGATAGTTTGTTTAAACAAACTAGACCGGCCACTGGCAAAACGCTTTGGGAGTGGCTCAGAACATGGACTGCAAATCCTGTATAGTTATGAAGCCAAACCATTAGGCACTGCGGGCGCGCTCAAAAATGCCAGTCACCTGATTAGCGATCAAAAAACAGTGCTCATTGTTCACGGCGATGTGTTAACTAGCCTTAGCATCGATGATTTAATTAAATTTCACCTGACGGAAGATACAGAAGTGACAATGGCAGTCAAACCAAACTTGGGAAAAAAAGAGTTAGGACAAGTCTACTTGCAGGGGAGCAGAGTGATGACTTTTGCCAAAATTGGGGTAGAGAGTGAAATCAGCATCACCAACACTGGTGTCTACGTCCTGAATTTATCAGTGTTAAAAACTATTCTTCCTAACACAGTCAGTTTCTTAGAAAGTGATGTCTTTCCCCAGTTAGCACAAGCTAACAAATTGAGAGCATTCATTTATCAAGGAATTTGGTACGATATTTCTACACAAGATCAGTACCAAAAAGCTCAAAAATGGGTTAGTAGTCACCACTAAATGCGAAAATTGTTACATCTCTCTGAAACCACTCTGCTGATAGGCGTGTTACTCATAGCGGTGGCCTTGAGATTGCCAGTATTGTCTGGATCATTTTGGCTGGATGAGGCAGCTCAGGCGCTTGAAAGCGCCAGACCACTTTCACAGCAACTACAAATCAAAGACGATTTCCAACCGCCACTACTACATCTGATCCTTCATTTTTCCCTTTACTTTGGAGACTCCGAGTGGTGGCTCAGAACAGTTGGAGCGTTAATTCCAGCCATCATCACCATACTATTCACCTACAAGCTTGGCCAAAAGTTATTTGATGAAAAGACCGCTTTACTTGCCGGTCTACTCTTAGTAACTTCCACCTTTCACATTTTTTACTCTCAAGAGCTCCGACCATATTCCCTGCCCGCCGCTTGGGCTGCCATCAGTTGGTTCGTACTAATTGTTGGTTGGAAAGAGCAGAGAGGCTACAAAAAGTCTGAGCTGTTAGTAGTTACTTTTGCTAGCGTTGCCGGACTCTACAGTTCGTACTTATATCCCTTTTTATTGCTCTCACAATTAATCTGGTTGTGGACGCAAAACCGCCAACATATCAAACAGTGGCTCTGGACATTCGCAGTCACTATACTTTTGTTTTTGCCCTGGCTGCCCATTTTTGCAGGTCAACTCAGCGCTGGGCAAGTTTTACAATCCAGCTTGCCGGGTTGGTCAAGCGTAGTTAGTCCCCCTCAACTCAAAGCTTTGTCCTTAGTAGCAGCTAAATTTGTTTATGGTTCACTTGATGTTAGGCCAACGCCAATATTTGTCGGACTGACAGGACTAATCTTGGGGACAGCTACGTTGATCACGATTAAACTGATGTGTAAAGAGAAAAGACAGCAGCTCAGCCCAATCATTTTTTGGCTCTGTCTTCCAATTCTGTCGGCCTGGCTCATTTCATTTTGGATTCCTATTCTTCAAGCCAAACGAGTTTTGTTTAGTCTGCCAGCCTGCTACCTTTTTCTGGCAGGATTAGTTTTTTACAGCAAACAATTAAGGCTGCTTCAGAAACTGAGTTACGTACTAGTGTTCTTAGTGCTTTCAATCAATCTTTTTTCAGTTTATGCTTATTGGTCTCAGCCTCAACTACAACGCGAGAACTGGCGCGATCTAATTACTCAAATTCAGCAGCAATTTCCCGATCATTCTGTCGCTCTTTTTTCTTTTTCAGCTCCCTTTGCTCCTTGGCGTTGGTATGCAAACGCAGATTATCCAGCCATCGCTACCGGCGAATTATTTTTGAATGAACAAACGGCAGAAAAAACCATTCAGCAGCTACTTGAGTATGATCATATTTTGGTTTTTGATTATTTGCGCGACCTCACCGACCCAGACCATTTACTCGATCAGTATATTTTAGAGGCTGGTTATCAAAACAGCGGCTACTTAGATTACTCTCAGATCGGGTTTGTTCGGATTTATTCCAGACCGGCAGCTGTGATAAGCTATGGCTATGACCTTAGAACCTGTCTGATAAGTCGCATTCCACTACAAGTCAACAGGTTTCGGCAAAAAAAATGATTCATCACTCCTCGAAGTAATTGTCACTACTACTTCGTCGTTCAGAACACTTTTTTGCTCGAACCTGATTGCCTTTCGTGACGAAAGGGACTTATCAGGCAGGTTCTTAGAAAGTTTGATCAGTTATGAACGTCGGTATCGACATCACCTCAACAATTTATAACCGTGGTGTTTCACGCTACACCATGAACCTTGTTCGTGGCCTCCTCAAAGAACCTGAGCTGACGTTAACCTTGTACGGCTCATCACTCCGGAAACGCCAGCAACTCTTAGACATTGCCAGCCAACTCAAGGCAGAAACAGGAGCCAAGGCAGAAACCGTGATTCAATCCTACCCGCCGTCGCTCTACAACTTTCTCTGGAATAAACTGCACTTTCCCAAAATCAGGTCGTCAATGCCAAAAATTGATTTATTTCATTCATGGGATTGGTTGCAACCACCTGACCGAGATCTACCGTTAGTTTCAACCATTCATGATTTGGCAATTTTGAAATATCCAGCAACTGCTCACCCAAAAATCGTGGCAATGCATCAACAATCCTGGAAAGTATTAAAAGAGCGAAAAGCACTGATTATTGCCGTGAGTAGAGCGACTAAACGGGATGTGGTGGAGTTATTGGGCATTCCAGAGGTGTACGTAAAAGTTGTTCATGAAGCCTTGCCAATTGAGGTGCAACGAGTCAGTAGTTCGATTACCGATGAGCAACTGACTCAAATTTCTGCCAAACTAAAGTTAGATCGGCCGTTTATTTTATTCGTTGGTAACCGAGAACCAAGAAAGAATTTGAAGAATCTGATCCACGCTTGGTTGCCACTGCAAGCTGACTTAGATCTCATTATTGCCGGTGAATCCGGCTGGGATGAAACTCAAAGCAAAGAGTATCAGCAGCTTAGTGTTCATTTACGCTTTTTGGGCAGAGTTACTGACCAAGAACTGTCAGTTTTATACTCAGAGGCAGCAGTTTTTACCTACCCATCATTATACGAAGGTTTTGGACTGCCAATTTTGGAAGCTTTTTATCATGGGACTCCGGTCGTAACCTCTGCGGTGTCGAGTATGCCAGAGGTGGCTGGCAATGCCGCCGAACTTGTTGACCCTCTGTCTGTTGACAGTATTCGACAAGGAATTGAAACCATTCTGAATGAAACCGAAGAGGAGCAAAAAAAACGCCTGCAACGGATGATTATCCGCCAGCAGATGTTTAATTGGCCAAGTGTGATCCGAGAGACCATTTCAGTTTATAAAAAAGCACTCCAGTTCAGTCAGGAAAAATAATGACAAAACTTCAGCTGGCGATTGATGGGAATGAAGCCAACGTGGAACATCGGGTAGGGAGTAATGTTTTTGCTTTTGAAGTAATCAAATCACTCGAGTTACTCTTAAGAAGATACCATCATCAAGTCACTATTCTTCTTTCCACACCACCAGTGATAGATTTACCGGCAGAACGCACGGGCTGGCGCTATCAAGTTATTGGTCCCCAACAATTTTGGACCCAATGGGGATTGCCGATATACCTCTGGAAAGAGCGAAAAAAGTACGACGTTTTTTTTACCCCCGGTCACTATGCTCCCCGCTTTTGTCCGGTTCCATATGTTTCTAGCGTGATGGACACTGCCTATTTGGAATATCCCGGGCAGTTTACGACTCACGACCGAGTACAACTGCGTCACTGGACTGCCTATAGCGTCAAGCATGCAAAAAAAGTCATTGCCATTAGTGAGTTTACCAAAGCCTCGATTGTGGCTCACTATGCTATTCCTGAAGAAAGAATCGAGGTAGTCTATCCGGCTGCTTCTGAAATAACCTCAGCATTAACCCCAACCGAAAAAACTCAGTTTTTTAAACGTCATGCCATCTTTGAACCCTATTTTTTGTTTGTTGGCACCATCCAACCCAGAAAAAACTTAATTACTCTAATTAATGCCTTTGAAATTTTTTCACGCAAACTGGCGAGTAATAATCTGCTCTCCCGAACGCAAACTAAAATCAAACCGCGGCAGCTGCCAAAGCTGGTACTAGCTGGAAAAGTTGGTTGGTTAGCTGATGATATTTTAGAACGAATTGAGCACTCTCCTTTCAAGTCAAGAATTATTTTGACTGGTTTTGTCTCTGAAACCGAGAAAAAAGCTTTATATCAGTCGGCCAGTTGCAACTTTTTACTGGGTCTTTATGAGGGATTTGGCATTCCTCCCCTAGAAGCAATCCAGTACGGCACCATTCCGGTGGTGGCAAACGCCACTAGTTTACCAGAGGTAGTCGGTCAAGCTGGCTACATTGTGCCAGCCAAAAATTCTAAAAGGCTGGCAGAAGTGATGTTAGAGATTACTAATCAATCTAAAAAGACCAAAGCCATTTTCCGAAAATTAGGACGGGAGCAAGCAAAAAAGTTTGATTGGCAACTTTCTGCTCAAAAAACACTCGCCATTCTTAAAAGTGTAGTTAATCGTCCAAGCTAGCTTCCTTTGACTCAAGAAACATGGTACAACAGGGTGATGAAACTACTTGGTATTGATCCGGGTTTTGATCGGATTGGTTGGGCGGTGGCTAACTATAGTACGAGTACTGATTTTGAACTGGTAGCGGCCGGCTGTATTCAAACTAAACAAACCACTCAATTGTTTGAGCGCTACCTACAGCTGACAAAACAACTTCAACAAATCCTTGCCATTCATCAACCCGCTCAAGCGGTGCTCGAATCAGTTTTCTTTTCAATAAACAAAAAAACCGCCATGAAGGTCAGTGAAGCTAGAGGCGTCATTATTGCCACTTTACTAACTCAAAACGTGCCAATCTTTGAATACACCCCAAATCAAATCAAGCTAGCGGTTACGGGTGATGGGAATGCTGACAAAAAAGCGGTCGAAAAAATGATTGGGCTACAATTAAAACTAACCACTGACGCCCTGATTGATGATACAATTGATGCCATTGCGATTGCTTTTACCCATTCACTGATGAAATACAAACTATGATTGGTTTTCTAAAAGGCAGAGTTTTGATTTTCAACCAAACCTTAATCATTGACGTTCACGGCGTTGGTTATCAGGTGATTGTTTCTCCCAGTCTTTTGGCTCAACTGGTTCCAACAGCAGAAGTTTCACTACAGATTCATACCCACGTCAAAGAAGACGCCCTTGAGTTATATGGTTTCCGATTAGCCGAAGAAAAGCAGTTGTTTTTGTTATTGCTTAATGTTTCTGGTGTTGGCCCACGCACGGCTTTAGCCATTACCCAAAAAGAGCCACAAGCCATTATTGATGCCGTTCAACAAGCCAACAGCCGTTTTTTCAGCCAAATTCCTAGAATTGGAAAAAAACTGGCTCAGAAAATCATTATTGATTTGAAAAGCAAGTTGGGTAGCCTTAAAGAACTTGATTTGGGTCCGGTGAGTGCTAAAGAACAGGATATCGTAACGGCGTTGATTAGCCTTGGTTTTAACGAACAAGATGTCCTGGAAACACTTCATCAAACCGATCTTTCTGAGCTGCCACTAGAAACCGCCATCAAACAAGTAATCCAAAAAATGTCAAAAGTGTGATACGGTGACAGCTATGATTGATCCAGCTATTCTGACTGATTCGGTCGAAGACGAAGTTGAAGAACAGTTGTTTACTTCTTTACGGGCAAAGGCGTGGAGTGATTTTTTTGGTCAAGAGGGCGTAAAAGAATCGCTCCTCATTGCCATTCATGCGGCTAAATCCCGAAACGAACCGCTAGACCATATTTTATTGTATGGCCCCCCCGGTTTAGGCAAAACGACACTTTCACATTTAATCGCTCAAGAATTGGGTAGCAACGTCAGGGTCACTTCGGGTACCGCTTTATCAAGGGTTGGCGATTTGGCGGCAATCTTAACTAACCTTCAACCCGGAGACGTGCTTTTTATTGATGAAATTCACCGACTCCCCAAAGCAATCGAAGAAACACTCTATCCCGCCATGGAAGATTATGGTCTGGACATTGTGATCGGTAAAGGCCCCTCAGCCCGGACAATTCGGTTAGATTTGCCAAAATTCACCTTAGTGGGAGCTACTACTCGCTATGGCTTATTGGCCGGGCCATTTAGAGATCGGTTTGGTTTGATACACCGTCTTGATTACTACCAACCACAAGCTTTAGCGGTGATCATTGAGCAAGCCGCCAAAAAACTAAAAGTTGTCATTTCAACTGACTTGGCTGTTGCGTTAGCCCAAAGATCGCGAGGCACTCCACGGGTTGCACTCAAACTGTTGAAACGAGTCCGTGATTTTGTCCAAGTTCAAGGCAGATCTACCATCAGCTCAAAGGATCTAGAACAGTCACTAGCGATGATTACCATCGATCAAATGGGTCTCGATGAGTCCGACCGGCGACTGCTTGAGCAAATTATTAAAAAACATAACGGCGGACCAGTTGGCTTGTCTACGATCGCCGCCACCCTCAGTGAAGATACTCTGACCGTTGAAGAAGTAATTGAGCCCTATCTGTTGCAGATTGGCTTTTTAAAAAGGACAAATAAGGGGAGGGTAGTCACCCCAATCGCCTATGCTCATTTAGGGATAACGTATCCAAAGCCAACCTAACGACTAGCTCTATACCTAAAATAAGCTGTTGCGTATACTGGTTGATATGTCAAATATGACTGCACTGCAAAAAATATTCAGAAGATTGGCGACAATCTGGCTTGAGTTGGTCACCGGCTTGCTTTGGTGGGTGGTAGGCTACCTGCCGTTTCATCATCTCAGGCGTTTTTTTTATCGATGGGCTGGCGTCAAAATTGGTTGCGGTTCGACCATTCACATGATGGCTCGAATCTATGATCCCAGCCACATCCAAATTGGTCAAGATACGATTATCGGCGAGCGAGCCAGTTTAGACGGCCGCAAGCAGTTGCCAAATTCTGGTGGCGGCTTGGTCATTGGCAATCATGTTGATCTTGCTTCTGAAGTGATGATCTGGACCAGTCAACATGATCTAGCAGACCCAAGCATGAAACCAATCGAGAAAAAAGTAACGGTGAGTGATTATGTTTTTATCGGCCCGCGAGCCATTATTTTACCCGGGGTGACGATCGGATGGGGGGCGGTCGTTGCAGCTGGTGCGGTCGTAACCAAAGATGTCCAGCCACTGACAATTGTTGCCGGTATACCAGCAAAAAAGATTGGTGATCGACCGGCCTCGGCTTTAGGTTACACCCTTGGCCGTGCCCGTTGGTTTCAATAATGCTCGCAAGATAGAAAGTCTCTCTATGGCCTCATGTCTATTGTCAGTCTGCATTGTTTCGTATAACACAGAACTTTTGACCCTTGATGCTATTCGGTCAGTCTTGGATGACGTTCTCTCCAGTCAGTTACTTAAGCATCGAGCAGAGATTATTGTCGTTGATAATCACTCAACCGATCAATCACTGGCTCAAATCAAGAAATTGAAAACAGCAAACACGGTTCCACTTATTCTGATCGAAAACAACTCAAATCAAGGCTTTGCCAAAGCCAATAATCAAGCGATCAAGCAAGCTAAAGGCACATACCTTTTGTTACTCAACTCGGATACCTATCTTCAACCTGGATGCTTAGAAAAACTGGTCTCCAGTTTTGATCAAGTGCCTGACCAGAGCACGGCTGATCTGGGAGGTTATCCTCAACAACTGGATAAACTTGGCGCTGTCTCACCTTTATTAATTAACCCCGACGGCTCGTACCAACCCCAAGGCGGCGACTATCCCACCCTCTGGAGCTTGACTAATCACATCCTTTTATTTGATGACATACCACTACTTGGGCCACTACTCCCTTCCACCCAGAAACGGACAAATTATCACCCTCAAACCACTCCGCTGGATCAGTTAATTCCGATTGGTTGGCTGGCTGGAACCGCGTTGCTGCTAAAAAAAGCAATGCTCGATGAAATCGGCCTACTTGATGAAAAAATCTTTATGTACGCCGAAGATGTTGAGCTCAGTCTGAGAGCTAAAGATCACCACTGGGATTTGGCTTTACAGCCCAAGGCGTTTGTCACCCATCTTAAAACGGCTAGTTCAACCAGAGCTAAGGCCATCGAGGGAGAATTTAAAGGCTATCTTTATATCTGGTCAAAACATAAACCAATTTGGCAGTTTCAACTAGTCAAGATCATCTTAAAAATAGGCATTGTCCTCCGGATAGCCATTTTTGGTACAATGGGGCAGTCAGTCAAAGCCCTAGTTTATCGGGATGTGTTGTCAAGGCTGGATCAATGAATACTACAAATATTTCCAAGCGTCTATTTCAATGGCTTGACCAACATGCCTTATTGTTGTTAGCAAGTTTTCTAGTGGCTTTTATTCCAATTTATCCTAAATTGCCGCTGTTTGACTTAATTCCAGGTTACCTGGTTCGAGTCAGATTAGAAGATTTTTTTGTTTTATTGGCTGTGGCTGTTTGGCTCGCTCAGGTTATTAGAAAAAAAATCAGTTGGCGAACACCGGTGACTTTTGCCATCTTTACCTATGCGCTTGTTGGTTTGCTTTCTAGCATTTCGGCCGTGGTGATCACCCAAACTGTTCCAGCTGAACTGCTTCACATTGGCAAAACCATGTTGCATTTTTTTCGCTACCTGGAGTACTTCTCAATTTTGTTTATAGTGGTTGCCAGTGTTAAAACGACTCAACACCTAAAAATCTTTCTTGCCATCATCGCGATCACAGTTTTATCGGTGACCATTTATGGTTATGGTCAACGCAATTGGTATTGGCCGGTCTACTCAACCATGAACAGAGAGTTTAGCAAGGGGATCCGGTTATATTTAACCGAGCATGCGCGGGTGCAATCAACCTTTGGTGGTCATTACGACTTAGCGGCCTATTTGGTAGTGATTACCCCAATTTTGCTGGCAGGTTTTTATCTGCTCAAAAATAAGAGTAAGTGGCTATTACTATTAGTTTTCTTTGCTGCCTACTGGCTGCTGATCTCAACGGCTTCCAGAAGTTCATACGCTGCTTTTGCCATTGCAATTGAGGTGGTGATACTTTTAGCTGGGTATCTCCTCAGGCAGAGCTGGCAACGACGACTCTGGTGGATCAGTAGCCAATCAATCATTATTGGTGTAATTTGTGTGGTTTTACTGGTTAATTTTGGTGAAGATTTATCAGAACGAATTGTGCAGTCAATTGAGGGTGTGCCAGTGGTCAATACCATTTACAAAGAGAGTGCTACCAGAAGCGCTGAGCTGAAAACAACCGTTATAAACACCTTAATCTCAAAAAGAAATCAAGACAAAATAGAGGCCGCCAAACCAACTCCACCGCCCAACGGAATTTCTGTTGAAGATGCTGAGGTGTTGGTCGCTTCAGACACCAGACCAACCCCAGCTAGACCAAGTGATGTCTATGTTGACGTGCCTGTCTATGAAACCGTAGCCACGGTTTCTGCTGATGGTACTACCAGTGACGTGACCATCGAGAAAGACCGCACCTACTCCTCATCGGCACAAAAATATGGTTTATCGCTGGCAATTAGATTGGATGCTCTTTGGCCAAGAGCCTTAGCCGGTTTCTACACCAACCCATTTTTGGGTAGTGGCTACGCTACCTTGACCAAGGAGGTAACCGCCCAATTTACAGAAGCTGAAAGCACTGATAATAACTTTTTGAGAACCTTGGGTGAAACTGGTTTACTCGGCTTTATTACTTTTTACGGTACTGTTTGGTTAAGTTTAGTGATTGCCTGGAGATTACTTAAAAATAAGCAACTTGAACCAATTAAGCAAGTTTTTGTGATTGCTTTTATCGGTAGCACCTGTGGATTACTAGTTAATGCCGTGCTGATTGATGTTTTTGCCGCTTCAAAAGTGGCCTTTACCTACTGGGCCTTTGCCGGTTTAGTCTTGGCCATTCAACAAATGGAAGGGGAGTTTCATTTTTCATTTGATTATTTAAATCGGATTCCCTGGTTTAATCAAGGACGCAAACCAACCCAACTGCGCCAAAAAAGAAAGAAAAACTAGAGCCTATGAAAAAGTTTTTGGCTCAACATTTAGCCCTGTTGTTAATTTTAGTTCTAGCTTTGATCCTTAGACTTTATAAAATAGATTCACCGATCCTGGATTGGCATAGTTTTCGACAGGCTGACACCGCCTCTGTCACCAGAGAGTATCTTAAACATGGCATTGACCTACTCCATCCTACATACCAAGATTTGAGCAATATTCAGTCCGGACAAGATAACCTTGAAGGGTATCGCATGGTTGAGTTTCCTGTTTTAAATGGTTTAGTGGCCTCAATTCTGCTCTTCTTTCCCAGTTTTTCTCTCGAGATGACCCATCGACTAGTTTCGGTGCTTTTTTCGCTTGGTTCAGTTGCCAGTTTGTTCTTTTTAGTCAAACAGCTTTCAGGCAAGCGGGTGGCCTACTTGAGCAGTTTTTTTTTGGCCGTGTTGCCGTACAGTGTCTATTACGCCAGGTCAACTCTGCCTGAGCCGATGATGCTCTTCCTGTTCATTTACTCCCTTCTGGCGCTACTCAATTGGTTACAGACTAAAAAACTGGTTTGGTACGCTGTATGTTTAGTTTCGCTCAGCTTGGCCTTGTTAATTAAACCATTCATACTGTTCTTTTTACCAATCTACATAGCCCTGGGATACTTCGTCCAAACTAAAAAAGTGCTTAAGAACTGGCCGCTTTATCTGGGTTTACTGGCCGCTTGTCTACCATTTATCTGGTGGCGCAGTTGGATTCAACATTTTCCCAGCGGTATTCCCGCCTCAACTTGGCTGTACGACGGCAATCTTAATCAAGTCAACCAAAGTGAAAACAAACTGATTGCGCTTTTACAACAGTTGTTTGGTTATCATCAAGAGGGTATTCGCTACCATCCAGCTTGGTTTAGGTGGTTGGGTTTTGAACGCTTGACTAAGTTGTTGTTGGGTTACTGGGGGATTGTTCTACTGCCGTTTGCTTTTAATCGTCTAAAAAAGAACGAACTAGTGGTGTATCTAACCGGCTGGTTAAGTTTAATTTTATTTGTGATTGTGATCGCCAGAGGTAATATTCAACACGATTATTATCAAGTCCTGTGGTTGCCGGTATTGGTGATGACAGTAGCCAGGGGAGCAGTCCAACTAGAAACAATGATTGCCAAACGATTTAATCCTTTAGTGGCTTTGACCACCTTAATTGCCCTGATCGTTGGATCCATTTTTTTCGCTTGGCAACAAGTCAGTGGGTTTTATAACATCAACCATCCCGAGTATATGTTGGCCGGCGTCGCGGTTGATAGTCACGCACCGCCAGATGCTAAGGTGATTGCTCCTGCCTTTGGTGATACCATGTTTTTATTCCAGACCAATCGAACTGGGTGGCCGATCGGCTACAACATTGACGAAAAGATCGCCAATGGTGCCAGTTACTATGTTTCAGCCAGTTATGATGACGAAGCTCATCAGTTAGAAGAAAAATACTTTACCATCAAAAAAACGCCAGATTATATTCTGCTTGACCTCACAAAAAAGAAAAACGCCCAACTATGAACATTTTAATGTTGACACCATATTTACCCTATCCACTACACTCTGGTGGGCAAATCAGAACTTATAATTTACTCAAACAGTTGGCACTAAAGCAGCAAGTGACTCTTTTTGCTTTAATCAAAAATGAGTCTGAACGAAGGTTTGTACCTGAACTAGAAAAATACTGCAAAAAAGTCCGCGTCTTTAAACGCTCAAAACAACCCTTTACTTTGAAAAACATCATGACAACCGGTCTGTCAAGCTATCCTTTTTTAGTCATCCGTAACTTTGTGCCAGAGATGACTCCAGCGATACAAGCGGAGCTTAATTCTGGTCAATACCACCTGATCCATGCTGAAACCTTTTACATGATGCCTCATATTCCTGCAACTTCAGTTCCAATCTTGTTGGTCGAACAAACGATTGAGTACCTGGGGTATGAAAGTTATGCCAAGAACGCTTTCGCCCTGCTCAAGCCATTATTGCACCTGGATATCAAAAAAATCAAAAAGTGGGAAAAGTACTACTGGAACCTTTGTAGCCAGTTGGTGGTGATGAGTGAAGATGATAAACGCTTTATCGCCACTCAAATTGGCAGCAGCCGAAATATTGAGGTCGTAGAAAATGGGGTTGACACAGCTTGGTTTGAACAGAAAAAGCGATTTGAGCCAAAGTCACCCGTCTTACTTTTTGTCGGTACTTTTAAATGGCTGCCAAACGTTGAGGCTGTTTCTTTTTTAATCAAAGAGGTTTGGCCGACTGTCAGAGCAGCAATACCAAACGCAACGTTGTGGATTGTTGGCGCTTCACCAACAAAAACCATTCGATCATACAGTCAAACCGATCAGCAAATCAGAATCACTGGGGACATTGCAGACATTAGAGACGCTTTTACTCAATCACATGTCTTGGCAGCGCCAGTTTTTAGCGGCAAAGGTACCCGTTACAAAATACTAGAAGCACTCGCCTCAGGTACACCAGTGGTTGCCACTCCTACCGCCGTTGAAGGTTTAGGCGTCACTGACGGCAAACAAGTCTTAATTGCTGATACTGCTCAGGCCATGGCTGAGAACATTATTCGCTTATTTAGATCCAATACCCTTCGTCAATCTCTGGCTCGCCGAGGCAAGGACTTTGTCAAGAAAAGCTTCGATTGGCAGCTGATCTCAAATAAACTTGATATAATCTACCGACGGATGGGCAATAAACCAGCATAACTTTTATCGCAGTATGAAACCAAACTTGGATTTAGACATTATTATTTTAACCTTTAACAGTGAATTTTGGCTTAAAAAAACTCTTGCCACTCTACAGGATTTATACCTGTCAAAAACAAAACGAGCTGTCCAAGTAACTGTGGTTGACAATAATAGTGAGGACGACACCCTTCAAACCTTACAGACAGAATTTGCTTGGGTCAAACGGATAGAACTGCACAAGAATGTGGGTTTTGCTGCCGCCAACAATGTTGCTCTTCAACGATCTACGGCTCAGTACGTAATGTTGCTTAACTCGGATATCGAGTGCACGCCTCAATCAAACTTTGATCAGTTGCTTACCTACTTGGACAACCATCCTCAAGTTGGGATCATCAGTCCCAAGGTGGTGTTCAAGAATGGCGCCATTGATCCTGCCTGTCACCGGGGTGAACCGACGCCCTGGGCATCATTTACTTACTTTTTTGGCCTGGAACAACTATTTCCCCATCTCAAACACTTCAGTCAATATCACCAGTGGTACAAAATCATTGACACCATTCATCAAATTGACGCTTGTTCTGGGGCGGCAATGATTATTAGATCAAAATTAATGAATGAGATTGGCTGGTTAGATGAACAATTTTTTATGTATGCTGAAGATTTGGATTGGTGCAAACGCTCTCGAGAGGCCGGTCATCCAATCATCTTTTATCCCTTTGTCAGTGTCATTCATCACAAATACAAATCGGGCATTAGAGGCACCTCCATTCAAATTGCTAGAAAAACCCGGCGTCATTTTTATGACACCATGCTACAATACTACGACAAACATTATCGACAGAAACATCCAGAAGTTCTGCGGATGATTCTTAAGTATTTTATTATTATCAAAAAGGGAGCAACATGATGGCATCTCACAATCAGTATAAAATTCAACAGTTGAGGATGCTCAACCAGCAACGATTGCTTGAAGCAATTGTGATTCTTTTTACCGCAATTTTTATTACCGCCTTACTGCCTTCTTTACTACTAGAATATTTGTATGCCGATCAAGTCTTGACTGAGGCACCACCTTTGCTTAAGTATTTACCTTTGGTTAGTTTTGCGGCAGGTATCTTGTATGATCTTTACGTCTTGATTGGTAATATGACCAGATCAAAACAAATTGCTACCCTGGAAAAATCAGCAATGGAAACGCTGCCAATGATGGATCAAGCAAAAGATGATCAAGAACTAAAAGAACTCGAGGCTTTGGTTGATAAAGCTTTGACTGACCAATCCAAAACCAAACAATCAGCAAAAAAATCAGCTAGAAAACGCGCTCAAAAGAAGTAAACTGGAAAGATGAGTATTCCTCGGATTGGCATTGACTGCCGTTTAGCTGGTAGTCAACATGCAGGCATTGGTCGATACGTTGTTGAGTTAGTTTCACGACTGACGCAGCACTCAGATATTAATTGGGTGCTGTTTTATTCCGATCAGACACAACTGGCTGAGCTTTTTCCCCAATTTGTACCAGACTACTGCCAGTTACTGTACACCCCGGTCAAGCACTATACCCTGCTAGAACAGTTGGCCATGAACTCGGCCTACACCAAGGCTAAACTAAATCTTCTGCACGTCCCACACTTTAATGTGCCAATGTTGTACCGAGGTTGCTTGATCATCACGATCCACGATTTGCTTTGGCATCAACAAAAAGGCCAACAGGTGACTACTTTACCGAGTTGGCAGTATTGGCCCAAGTACTTCTTTTATCGAATGGTCACTAATCATGCGGTTGCTCATGCCAAGTTTATTTTTGTTCCCTCCAAAACTGTTAAGCAAACAATTGCAGCTTACTATCCTCAGGTACAATCTAAAGTGATTGTCACCCATGAAGGTGTTAGCCGCTCACTACAACTTGCCTCTCAACAGCTCAAAAAAACGCCAAGAAAAAAACAACTTATCTACGTAGGCTCACTTTACCCTCATAAAAATATTAGCTTAGTCATTACTGCCCTCAAGCAATTGCCAGACTACTCATTAGTTTTGGTAGGCTCACGATCTGTTTTTAGAGATCAGGTTCAGAATCAGGTCACTCAGCTTGGTTTGACTAATCAGGTTTCATTTTTATCAGCAATTAATGATCTAGAGCTAGCTAAACTTTACAGTCAGGCCTTTGCTTTGATCCAACCATCTTTTTCAGAGGGATTTGGTCTGACCGGTATTGAGGCAATGCAGTTTGAAACCCCAGTGTTAGCTTCTGATATTACAATTTTCCATGAAATTTATCAGCAGGGAGCGGTCTACTTTAACCCACTCTCGGTGGTTGATTTTTGTCAACAAGTCAAGGCTTTAGATCACCCTGAACTCAGAAAAAAAGTAGCTGCCGCCCAAAAAAAAGTTATCGCACAATACAGTTGGGACACGCTAGCCAAAAAAACCTATCAAGTCTATCTTGATCAGCTGAAACAAGCTCATGACTAATCAGCAATTTTCTCAGTTTCGCATTGCCATCATCTATGATCATTTGACGACCCAATTTGGTGGGGCAGAGCTAGTTTTGCAAACCTTAGTTGAATTATTTCCTCAAGCTCCCATCTACACTTCAGTTTTTCAGCCATCAGCTGCCAGTTGGATTGATCCAAAAAAAGTCAGAACCAGTTTTTTACAAAAGCTGCCTTGGTTAAAGTTTAAACATCAATTAATGGTGATTCTCCATCCGTTGGCTTTTGAATCGTTTGATCTAACTCAGTTTGAGCTGATAATTTCTGTTACGGCAGGAGCGGCCAAAGGAGTCCTAACCAATCCAAATCAGTTGCATCTGTGTTATCAGCTGACGCCGCCCAGATATTTGTATGGTCAGACTCAGCAGATTACCAAGTATTTTGAATCCTTTTGGCTGCTGAGGTTTCCTCTCACAAAGATGATCATTCGGCCGATTACCAACTATCTACAGCGTTGGGATCAGGTCGCCGTTCATCGACCGGATAAAACCATTGCCATTTCAAAGCTAGTGGCCAAACGAATTAAACAAAATTACCAAATAACG
>PFDH01000018.1:0-12487 GCA_002772705.1 Candidatus Pacebacteria bacterium CG10_big_fil_rev_8_21_14_0_10_44_11
CTTTAGAACCCAAGTGACTGAACCGTGCAAGACATTTTGGCCAACCGAGTTATACAAAACCGATCCATTCGACCAATTATTCACTGATTTTATGTCGTACGAGCCAAGACTTTTGTCATTCCCAGCGGGGTTATTGCCATCAAACTTTCTCCACAGCACTGTCGGCCAATATGTATCCATCAAAGAAAGATATGTCTGCGCGCCACCCGGAGCTTTACTGGCATCAAAGAATCCTTTGGTTGTGTCGCCTGGCTTTGTGCCATCAATAATTCTGAATGAATCTGAACCAGATTGGGCTTCGCCTTTCCAGTAAAAAGTGCCGCCGCCCAATGGATCGTTGGCATCAAAGTATTGGGCAGCCCAAGGATAACGTTGAGTGAACGTTTTGCCTTCGGAATCAAAAGTTGCAAATGAAGTTTCGGTTACATCAGATTGGTAAATTGGACCACCGCCTCTGTCTACAGCCACTCTGACGTAAAAACTACCAGCTTTATTAAATCCAGCCGGGAAGATAGGCGAGTGCCAGGTTGAGTAATCACAACCGGAGGGAGTGACACACTGATACCCATCACTAAGCCTGGACATGTGTTCGGTATCATCCCCGCCCTTGCCTTTGTACCAGCAGTAATCAGAAACAAACAATTTGTCTTCTCCGCCAGAGTTGTCTTGAAAAACTGAGTGGATTACTGGTCCGCCGGCCAGAGTTTCCTTGTCGCCATTAGGCAACTCAATTTGAAAACGATGTTGAATAGTTCCCGCATAGGCCGGAGACGAACCAACCACCATAAGGAGCGAGAGAGTACATGCCGCTAATAAACTTTTGTATAATTTTTTCACAGATTTTCTTTAAGTATTGTTGTTTCTTGTCGGTACTCTTTATTGACTTGATCATTAAACTGGCTAACACCGCCAACTGAACTTTCGCCATTCACCCCAAAGTTTATTTTATTCACTTTAAAAATGATGTAGCAGCTATCAATAAATGGGGCCTCAATAATTGAGTTGGGGTCAGTTTGGAATTGTTCTGGTGTGAACTGTTGATCTCGGCACAGCCTAACCGTGCTCATTTGACCCTCACCCAAGCTCTTAATTTCTTCGTCCAAAGTATAGTCAGTAAAGACTGCATCATCAAAGGCCTTGCCAACAATTTCACCGTAGGCATTTTGTTGGTAGAGTCGATCCATTTTTGCGAGAGAGACGTTGGTGTTGTCACCGGTAATAGCGTCGGCTTTAATTTGAGCGCCTGCCTCTGCCATGGTCAACTCACCGCTTTGCACTTTTTGATACAAAACGTCCATTTTTTGTTTGGCAACTGCCTGAGCTTGTGCAACCGGAATTTCTGGATCAACTTCGTTGTGGAAGTAAATGCTGATAAATTCAAAGTCAAAGGTTTTGATAAATTGATCTTCCAGTTGGGGCCTGATAGTCTTGAGAGCGTCAAAACGCTTGTAAATATCTTTTGAACTCGAATTAAAAATTGTTTCGTCGAGGGTGATCATGCCCAACTCTTCAGCTTTTTGGAGCATGCCGGAGTCGGTAATCATTTTATCCAGCACTTGATTCAGCTCGCTATCTTGTGGCGAAATGCCTTCTGGTCGAACATATGAAGGCGTGTTGTACAGCGCATAGTAGGCATTTAAGTCACAACCATACAGGGTTTCTTTGCCAACGGTCATGATTGGTGCGCTGCAATCGTAACGGGCACCATTGGCTTGGGCAAAAGCAACATAATCCGACCAATTTTTTGATGAGTCTTGGATTAACGTTTGCCACTTTTGGTTAAAGATACCCCATTCGGTGCTGGTTCGGCTGGTCTCGGTGTTGGTTACTTCTTCTGAAGCGGCTTGTTGACGAATATCCTGGTTTTGTTGGAAAAGGTAATATCCGGCACCACCACCGGCAATCACTAGGCCCAGAATCAAAGCTGCTACTAATCCTTTGGGGTTAAACTTGATTGGTATCTGGAACTTTGGTTTTGAGTTTAAACTTTTGTCAGGGTAATTGGGCGCTGGCGCTGGTGGCACAACCTCTGGGGGCAGCCCGGTTGGATCGGCAGCCTTGGGGTGAGTGATCGCCTCGCCGTAGATTTTTGCAGTTAATTTTTCTGGCAAATGTTCGACGCTTCCGTGAGGTTGAGTACTTGGGCCGGCGTTATTGAGAGATTCGTCCGGGAAGTGAACTGAACTGGGTTCTGAAGCTGGCGAGCTGATTGGGGCAGTAATTGGCTCAATTGCTTGGGGAGAATCACTCACCAGATCCATCTTTGGCATGGCCGGCAAAGATCCCGGATTCGGTGATTTATCTGAAGGAAGGGCGTTGATCATTTTAAATTATTTTCACCAACAAGCAATCAACCAAGAGTTTGGCTTGCTATCAGAATACAGATAAATCAAGGCAACAGTCAAGCACCAGTACACAAAGTGCAAGCATTTTACGAAAATGTCCCCTTTTGAAAAACCAACCATACTGTAGTTTCTGTGATGTGTCAAAAATACTCTGTATACAAGATACAAGAAAGATGAGTCCTGTCTAAAAACCTCACCTGTCAATACAACAGTAGTATCTTCCAAATTCAAGCAAGCCGATTCCCATACGCTCTCAGAAGGATGATGATGATCATTAGAGAGTGCTACGGCGGTACCATTACAATTTAGGGCAACCAAAACAAACTAGTTGCGTACACCACCATCAAAAAGACGCTCAGGAAAAAGGAGGTTAGTAATCAACAAAGATTATAAAACATTTGCTAAGATCAACAATTTATATTAGCTCAAATGTGGCAATAATAATTACTTATATTTTCATCATTCACCTTGAGCTCATTCCCAAAACAATAGCACTTGCCGGAATCAGTCTTCATTTTTTATCTATGGAGATTTGGACCAAGGTGCTGATAATTAAACCTGCCCCAATTAGTTTGTTACTAGTTAAACTTTTTGAATACAAAAAAAATGATCAGAGCCAGCACAGCAACCGCACCATTAAAAACCACTGCCATTGTCCTGGCATCAGTGGTTTTAACCGCTAATTTTCTCTGCAACAAACTTTAAAAAGGTAAACAAAAATAGAATTTAGGAAAAGAAAAACCAATTCATAACTAGATATTGTAGTCTAATCAAGAAACTTCTACAAAAGCTTATAATAATTTAAAAATAATGTTATACTATGTTTAGATGGCAACTTCCACACAGTTGTTACGAGAGCAACAACCTGTCCCCCTTAAGCTTGGTGTTGAGCAGAAAATTGAAGGCTTGTATCAACCCGTACCTTTAGATGCTGGACATATTGACGGCTGGAAAGAAGTTCCAATTCAGGAAAATGGAGAACTACTTGTTCCAATTGGTTTGGGTAGTTCTTATAATTTTCTTTATACTTCCTCAATATATTTTGGCGAAAGAACTGATTCACCTTATATTGGCCGAGGGTTTGAGGGTAGTTTAGTGACAATTTTTGTTAGAGAAAGTGTTGCAAACCAGCTAGTTGAAGCAGAAAAGCTACTCCCCAAACGTCATCATTTAATTTTATTTGATGCATACCGTTCACTTCAAGTTCAAGACTCCCTTTTTACTAGCTACATTAAAGCTTTATCTAAACTTCACCCTGATTGGAGTAAAGAACAGCTACTAATAGAAACCCAAAAGTATGTTTCTCTCCCCTCTACTGAAAACACTAAACCCTCTCCTCATAACACAGGTGCATCTGTAGATCTAGCAATCTTCGTCTTATCGGAAGCAGATGATACCCATCTATCTGAGCTCCTCAGTCAATTATCAACAACTAGTGGTTGGGAACAACTAATGATTCAAGTACTAGCCACTGATTTAATTGCACATTCAGCCAATTTACTAGATTTTGGAACTCAATACGATTACGGGGGTGCAGCGGCGGCGCTGGTATATTATGAATTACTTAACCGACAACGGTCACTTTCACCAACCGAAAAAGAAGCTTTACTGAACAGGCGCTTACTTTTTAATGTTATGTTACAGGTTGGTTTAGAAGCTTATAAAGACGAGTGGTGGCATTACAACGCTCGTAAATCTCAAATGGGGGCAAAGACAGCAGGATTACCTCATGCTGAGTACGGAGCGGCTAGACTTTCTTCAGAAAATATTGGACATGAAAGGAAGAGGCGTAAATTTTTACGACGGGTTGCGACCATTCAAAATGGTTTCGAAGTAACAAGAAACATTTCTCAACATTTAACACAGGCGCTTCTCGCTTTTAAAAATACCGCTCAAGCAACAAAGAATATTAGGGAAACCTCAATTTCTAACGCAGCTGAAATCCACCCGACAGCTTAAAGTTTTCTGATTTTTTTTCTACTAAATTCAAATAACCAGGTTATCCAGTACCACCTAGAAAAGGGTAAATCATGAGCAGGCACGTATGCGACTTCTTCTCCGCCAAAGCCTCTTTTAAATACACTTACTCCGGCAAAACGATGGTTGGGTTGATTCTCAGGAGCAATTCCCCAAAAGTTATATCGTTTGATCCCTCTTCTTTTTGCTTCTCTAATCGCTTCCCACTGACAAGCGTAGCTGCCAGGTAATTTGGCATTGTCATTGGTAGAAACCCCATAGTGATAAACAGCCTCATCGCGGTAAAAAATGACAAAAGCTGAAGCTAATAATTTCTTTTGCGCATAGGCATGAATCAACAGGACTTGATCATCGGACAGAAAGGCATTAAATTGTTTTTGTAAAAAATCATATGAAAAAGGGATAAAGTTATGTCGATTGGCAACTTGTAACTGATACTGATAAAACTTTTTTATCTCTGTTCTATCGTTCGATAATTTTACAGTAATTCCCAATTTTTCAGCTTTTCTAATTTCATAACGAGTATTCTTTCTCATTGCTCTCAGCAATTCATCCTCACTTTTTTGCAAATTGAGTTGTAGCGTTAGGTCAGCAGTTAAATGCATTGGTGAAGACAAGAAACCATTCTTTCTGAGAACGTCACATATGTTGGATGAGTCTTTTTCTTGGAGTCGGACTCGTAAAAATACTGATTGCTCTTTGTTGGCGATTATCCTTAATTTAGAAATTAAGGTTCGTAAAATTAACTTAGCAGTTGGAGATGTCCAATCAATCAGAGGACCACCAGCAATTGTTAGGTAATTCCCACGCTTGGCCGTCTCAGCCACAACCAGGGCACAGCCAACTATCTTTTCGCCATTCATTATTTGAAAATACCAAACGTTTTTGCCTAAATTTTTATGAAACTCACCCCAATTCCAGGATTGCAAAAAATTAGTTTGTGGCCACTGGCTAATACCTGCCTCCCAAATGCTTTTATCCTTAACTGAAATTACTTGAAAATTCATAGCAATCCTTGTAGTGTTTTAGCTAGCTCGCTAGCTTGACTGGTATTTAGCACCAATGGCAGGTTAATGATTTTGGTACAGACCCTTTCTGCTACTGGGCAACTTCCTTTTATGAAACCAAGTGATTCTAAGTTAACACCATTAGGAGCAACTGGCTGAGTGTACCAATCACCCAGGATAAAACCTGCAATCTTCATTTTTTGCATTACATCATCTCTTCGTTTTACTAGCAATGGAAAGCGTACAATTGGTAAGTGTTGCTTAACATCTCTATTTTTTTCAGAATGCAAATATTCAATGTATAACTTAGCAACGTTTTGACGTCTTTTTACCAGTTCTTCGTATTGATCTAGCTGTGGAATTAAGAAATTTGCTAAGGCTGCCGGTAATTTTTTATCAAGCCAGTAATCATACCTTCCCACTTTTTCAGTAACGCTGAGTTCTCTAGTTATACAACTCAACTTTATCAATAAAGTATGAACTACTTTTCCCAACCCGTACCTATAGGTAGCAACAATAATTGGAGAAGTAAATTTATAGAGTAGTGATTTAAAAATAAAAATGCGGCCAGGATACGAAAAATTATCAAATACAGTTTTGAACTTCTGATTAATATCTTTTTGTGGAATTAACACTGCTCCACCATGAACACAAGAAAGTGCTTTTGAACGACCGAAAGAGAGCAACTTAATAGTTGGTAGATCTTGATCCGTTTGAAAGATTTTTGGCTCAAAACCATGGGCTAAATCCTCAATCACTAGAATATTATTTTTCTGAGCAAGGCTTAATACTTGAGAACGATTTTTGGGCGTGATGCCGAAACTATGTTGTAAAATTATGACTTTAGTTTTAGCCGAGATTGTTTTGCGCAAACTCTCAAGATCAAAAGAAAAACTAGTTGTTTCTATATCTACAAAGCGTGGCTTGAGCCGACATTCTTTGATTGGTAAAACAACAGCAGCACAAATAAACGCCTGAACTACTACCTCGCTGTCTTGAGGTAAATCAAGCGATTTGAGTACTGCCCTTAGTGCTCCCCGAGCAGAAAGTGCCAGAAAAACGGCACCGTTTTTTACTTGAAATAAGTGAGCCAGTTTTTGTTGTGTCTTCTTAATAGTCTTTTTGCGATACCACGTTTGCGGTTGGCAAAGAATCAGCAATGATTTCAGTGCATCAGTAAAATTCTCGTTGGGAGCAAAATTAAGATTGACCATACTTTATTTTAAAACTTCTGAATGTTGTAAAATTGGGAAACTGTAATGTTTATTCATGACAGCTAACTTCAAGTTGTGACCAAAACTTACTACTAATCTATCGGCTGGGATCTGACCAAAACCACCTTGTCTTGTGCTTTGGCCATGTTTTCTTCGCCATTCAACCGAAGGATCAACCGGAAACCAGTTGCCATCTGCTTCTAACACTTCCAACCAAGCGTGCATCGAAAGATCATTGATATGTTTTGCTAAATGCAGCTTTTCTTTTAAGGTAACTCTACCTCCACGCTTATAGACATAACCCACGACAATTCGACAGTTAATGCCTTGGCTTTGTAACAGGCTGGCCAAAAAAGTAGAAAACCCTCCACAGTCAGTAACTTTATTTTCAAGTGCTTGTGAATAAGGATGTAACCCTTTAATTGGGTTTCCATACTTAAGATATTCCAAAATCTGTAAATATAAAACCCGTAAAATTTGATTTGACGTCTTAACGCCAGCTTTCTTGATCCAGTGCTCAGCCAAAGCTTTTATTTTCTGATCAGTAGAGTTGATATATATATCTGACTGAAATTGATCCTGATTACTCTTCTGCTCAATCTGGCTGGTGTTTAGGTCTTTTTCAACCGCAACTGGTTGATGTTTAAAACTGATTCTATGTATGTTGGCAGCCAAAATTAAAAGATTTGTATTACCTTTTGAATCAATAACAGTTTTAGCGGTCGAGCCAATTTTAAGATCAGTAATAATCTGATATTGATTAGATATAGGCAAAGGAAAAACTTGCACAAACTTGGAAGCAGCTATTACCAAATCGATAGTACTAATTGTATTCGAAAACATCTCTATCTCATTATATGCTAACTTTTCTAATGGGTCTTACTAGTCGTTTGACACAGTTTGTTATATAAGATAGGATTTGAACAGTATAGTTTGAGAGGAATCAGCAATGTTAAATAATCTGAGGGAAAGAAAAGATGGCCCACTTTTTGACCAAACCGTCTTTTTCATGATGGATGGCCTAGCAAGACAGCTTCGGTTAGTTTGTGAAACTTTTCCTGCAGCAATTATCCGATCTTTGGATGGATTAGTGACGTTAGAGGGCAGTTTAGAATTTAGAAGAACGTATGATAAAGGGCAACCGGCTTGGGGATTATTTTTTTTGTCCAAAGATCGAGAACATCAAATTCTTGTTACAGAAGGGACGCTTGCTCCGCCTCAATCTAAGTCACTCAAAAAATAATATTGTGTTTTAACTCAAAATACTATATGCTACGAGCTTAAATGAATGCTCCAGAAGATTTACTTAGGGTTAGTAAAATACAAGAAGCTATCAAACCTTCTGACGGTCTTTATCATCTTCCCAATCACTTCACAGAAGTAGCTCTCTCTCAAAACGGCGGAGCAACGTTGCGTGATGATTCTGGTCAAATTGTTGCCGAATGTTTTCCAATTTTTAAAAATGGACGTAAAGGTATTGTCATCAGAACAGAAGTTACTGGTACAAACTTAGTCTATCAAGTCAGAAACCTATTTCCCTGGGCTGAATTTGTTCAAATTTTTTCTCCCGCAGCGTCTTTTAAAAGTACAAATGCAGAACAACTGGAGGTGGTAAAAATCATAGATGGATTTATGGTTGCTCATCCCAATCGTGTAAGTGCTCAGCAAACGGCTGAGCTTCAAAGACTGATTTGGGGTACAACTAGTGTATATCCTACAGATTTATATGACCAAGAAAGTCCAGCAGCAACTAAGTTAGTGGCAATCAAGCAGGATCAAGTTATTGGTTTTTTATTGGGTTTTTGGGGAATTAAAGATACTAAGTTGTGGCTGGAATCTCAAATTTTGGGTGTTCATCCCAATTATAGAAAACGTGGGGTAGCCAGAATTTTAAAGGAACAACAACGACTAGAAGCACTCGAACAAGGGATTGAAGTGATTCATTGGACTGTTGATCCACTTCAATGTCCAAACGCCTATTTGAACTTTAATTCACTAGGAGCAGTGGCAACAGCTTTTGATCCAGATCACTATGGATTTACCAATCAGCTTAACTTAGTCTCTGCTTCTCGATTTAAAATGACCTATCTTACCAGTCCCGAGGTTTTGAATAAACTAAATGGTATTTTTGGGGAAGAGGATCCAGAACCGACATATGTGTTAGCTCCGGACTGGCAAGTCATTGATGCTGAACCACAAGCTGATCTTTACCTAGAAGTTCCAGCAGACTGGAGTGAGTTACAACGAACTTCTTTGGATGAAGCAATGATTGTTAGAAAAAAAACTGACCAGCTGTTTGTTCGTCTAATCGGGTGTGCCGAGAAAAAATATGTTATTGGAAGAATTAAGGAAGTAGCCGGACATTTTTTTCTAGTTGCCAAGGAATATTCAAAACTCAAAGATAAACTTGGAGAGAATTTGGAATAAGTAAATTAATCTTAATTTGTATAAACTAGTAACAAGCAAAGGAAAATATATGTCACAAAATGAAACCTTACACCATTTGAACGGGCGTCTTGTACCAGAGTCAGAGATGAAAATTTCAGCATTTGATATTGGTTTACTTAGAGGTTTCGCAGTTTTTGACTTCCTAATAACTTACCCTGATAGTCAACCATTTCGTTTGAGAGATCACATTGATCGACTTTATAATTCAGCCAAACTGATTGAGTTGGGGATACCTTGGTCAAAAGAGGCGATGGACGGCTGGGTTCGAGAAGCCCTTACAGCAAATCACAATGGACAAGAAAAAACAATTAGAATCGTCGTCAGCGGTGGTGTTGGATCCGATTCGGTTACTCCGAATGATGAACATCCAACCAGTCTGATTTTCATTCACCCCAATCATCCTTACCCTCAAGAAATGTATAAGGAAGGTGCAGGGATTACAACGGTGAAACATGCTAGAGCAATACCTGGGGCAAAGAGTAATAATTATATTGAAGGTGTGCGTCGCATTAGAGAAGCAAGAGCTCAAGGAGCCGTAGAACCCGTTTACTACGATGATGAGCAAGTATTTGAAGGGGCTACATCAAATGTTTTTGCCGTTATTGAAGGTAAATTGTATACTCCCAATCGGAACATACTTCCCGGTATCACTAGAAAAGTATTACTAGAAATTTTGGACTTGAATGAAGCTGTTGAAGTTGGAGACTTTCCAGTTGAAAAGCTGAGAGAAGCGACAGAAGTTTTCCTGACAGCTAGCAATAAGGAAGTAATGCCAGTTACTGTGATTGATGGGCAACCAGTAGGTAATGGTCAAGTTGGTAGAGTGACGAGAGAGGTGATGAATCAATTTAGAGCGTACACTGAATCGGATATTTGGAGATAGGCTTCGTTTTTTTTGAGTTAAAGAAACTAGATAATAATTTGGGTGTATTTTTTTTGTAGAATGCAGTCACGTTAATTTTGAAACAACTTGGATTAAGAATCCTTCTTACTTTTAAAGACGGTAAGATTTTGAACAAGACAACTTGTTTTGCAAGTTTATGGGTGCCGTTTAAGTAGCACTCAGTAAAAAACCCAAAAGGGATATTTCTACTTAACGCTAACAGCACCAGTACAAAAAGTTGCGTTGAAAAAGCTATTCAACCAGCGGTTTCAAACCTGGCAACATTTTGCCGCTCAAAAACTCAAGGGCAGCGCCACCGGCAACTGAAACATAGTCAAATTTGTGTTCGTAGTGAAAATAGTGAGCGGCGGCAATAGTGTCTCCCCCTCCAAGCACCGTTTTTGCCTCTGAGTTAACGATTGCTTTGGCGACGCTGCGAGTGCCGGCGGCAAAGAGTTCGTTTTCCCAGACCCCCATTGGGCCGTTCCAAAAGACAGTACCAGCTCCAGTAATAATTTCTGTAAACAATTTTCTGGTTTTTGGGCCGATGTCCAAGTAGAGAAGCTGAGTTTTTTCATCTGTGTCGGCCATATCATGACTTAAATCGATTGCTTGAACTTGATTCTGGCTGTGCGTCTCCAGCGAAGGAGCGGCCACCACATCAATCGGATAAATCAGTTTGGGCAAAGGAATGTAACCATCTTTTAAGATTTTCTCTGTTTTATATTGGTCAACTAATTGACCAGCAATGGCGGTGTAATCTTGAGGCTGACTAGCTTTGACGTTGGAGGCTTCTTCAACAAATGAGCGATAAATCTCGAAACCTTCAGCCTTCAGAAAATTATTGGCAATGGCGCCGCCAATCAAGACAATATCGGCCAGTTTGGACAAGTAAGTAATGGCGCCCACCTTATCAGAAATTTTGGCTCCTCCCAAAACCACCACAAACGGTTTCTTAGGTTTTTCCATCAATGAGGCTAAGGTACTGACCTCTCTGGTCAAAGCAAACCCGGCATAGGCTGGCAAGTAGCGAGTGACGCCAACAATCGAAGCATGAGAGCGATGACTGGCTGAAAAGGCTTCGTTAACGTAAACGTCTGCAAGTTTGGCAAGGGCTTTGGCAAAGACAGGATCATTTTTCTTTTCTTCTGGATGGAAGCGCAAGTTTTCTAGCAGCAGCACTGACCCTGGTGGCGCCTCCGTGACTGCTTTTTGCGCCCCGACCCCCACCGTTTTTGGCACAAACTGCACTGGTTGGTGTAACAATTGGCTTAGGTGTTTGGCAACTGGCTCTAGGCTAAATTGTGTATCGGCCGGATTTTTGGGGCGACCCAGGTGAGCAATTAATACGACTTTTGCTTGGTTTTTCAACAAAAATTTAATGGTTTCTAATGAATCTCTAATTCTGCGATCATCCTTGACCCTGACAATTACATCCTTGACAGTTGGTTGGGTGGCGGACAGATTGAGCGGCACATTATAGTCGACTCTGACTAAGACCGTTTTGTTGGTAATTGCTGAAACATTTACAATTTTTAATTGCATAGTCGCTTCACCTTATAGATACCCTCATCCTATCGGCCGGATTGCCAGAATGCAAGCAGTCCGCAGTGACAATGCCGATTAAATTCTAACAAATACAGATTTACCAGGCTATTTTAGTCAAGAATATGGTATACTTCCACTCACTCTCACGAAAGGAGAACGAATACACCTATGTCGCAAACCGCTACATCAACCAAAACCTCAAAGAAGGGAACTGCCAAAAAGGCAGCCCCAGCTGAAAAAAAGATCGAGAAAAAGATCGTAAAACCAGAAGTAAGGAAAACTTCGACTACAAGAAAACCAGCCAAAAAAGTAACTTCAGCCCCAACTCCCGTCAAAGAAACAAAAAAAGCTGCTGTTGAAACCAAACCAGCCGTTAAACCAAAAACAGCTCCTGTCGCAGTTGTTGTCGCTTCCCAGCCAAAGACAATGGAAGAGTTGCTCAAGACAACTAACTACAAAATGTTTGTCGCCCAAAAAGGCCAAACCATCAAGGGCAGAATTACCGCCATTGGCAGAAAATCAATGAACATTGATACCGGTGGTAAAACTGAGGGTATCGTTGCCGACAAAGAATTTGACATGGCCAAAGATTACATCACCGCTCTCAAGGTTGGTGACGAAATCGAGGCACAGGTTGTTTCAGAAGAAAACAATCTTGGACAAGTGTTGCTCTCACTGAAACAAGCGGCTTTTGATGCCCGCTGGGATTATTTTACTCAGGCCATGAAAGACGATCAAGAGCTTGAGGCCAAAGGCGTTGACGTTAATAAGGGTGGTCTGATTGTTTTGGTAAATGGTGTTCGCGGCTTTGTGCCTTCAAGTCAATTTGGTAAAGAGTTGGTTGGCAAGTACATGCAGCTGCGTGGCAAAACCATTCAAGTTAAAGCCATCGAGGTTGACCGCGAAAAAAATCGTCTGATTTTTTCTGAACGCCACGTGTCTGAAGCCGACGAAATTGCTCAAAAATCTCAGGCTTTAAACGCTGTCAAAATTCGTGAAATCTATGAAGGCGTCGTTTCTGGTGTCATGCCGTTTGGTTTATTTGTCACGGTCGAAGTGCCTTTG
>PFDH01000018.1:12519-12785 GCA_002772705.1 Candidatus Pacebacteria bacterium CG10_big_fil_rev_8_21_14_0_10_44_11
GGGTCAGGTTGAAGGTTTGGTTCACATCTCAGAAATTTCTTGGGAAAAAGTTGCTCATCCTCGGGATTACCACAAAATTGGCGATCGGCTAAAAGTCAGAGTGTTGGGATTAGACGAACGAACCAGCAAGCTCAATTTGTCAATCAAACAACTGAGTGATGATCCTTGGGTCGGCATAGACAAACGCTACGAAGTTGGTATGAGTATCTCTGGTACGGTTTCAAGAATGGAATCATTTGGTGCTTTTATCAACGTTGAGCCGGGCA
>PFDH01000018.1:12817-17091 GCA_002772705.1 Candidatus Pacebacteria bacterium CG10_big_fil_rev_8_21_14_0_10_44_11
CTGAGCTGCCAATGGGGTACAAATAAGCCCCCGCTGATTTTTTAGAAAATCCAGCAGTGTGATAGACTGAACCAAACGGGAGCCCTATGTCAAAACAACGAATGGTAGTGACTGATGATCAACTTTTAATAGACATGGATCTGATTTTTTCTGCCATCGAGCAAGCCGACGGCAAGTGGGAACAAGTTGAACAAGACATGTCCAACTATGTAAAGATGGTGCGGGACATGATCAAGTCGCCGGCTGTTACTGTTTCAATTCCTCACCAGCGCATGGTTATAACCGATGATCAACTGCTGATTGATATGGATTTATTATTCAACGCAATCCGCGAAGCCGACGGCGATTGGCGCAAAGTAGCCACCGACATGAACGCCTACTTAGAAGCGATCGTCGGCATGGTCGGAGATTGATTTTTTTGCTATTTCATGCTCATTGCTTGACTGACGATCTTCATCTTGGTGCAGTCGATCTTTATGAGCTAATAACCTGATTAGGGAAGCACCACCCACACCGACAACAACACCAAACCAGGCGATGATTATTAAATACACAGGATGTAAAAATTCAGGTATTTCTGGGGATGGCATTGCGACTCTTTCAACTTTTTTTGTACTGCTATTTACCTAGTATAACAAAGAAGTAAATATTAGTTTTCCACATTCTCTAATCTTAAAATTGCTTGATTCATGCTACAATATCAGAGTCTTCTTTTAAAGCAGACTCTAGTTACTTGCCCTAGACAGGAGTTGAGATATGGTATACGTAATCGCTTGTGGTGATGAGGGCGTGCAGATGAACGAGGGGACTCGGTTGGCTTTTGTAGGCGCCGGTTTTCGTCTTGAGGGCTTTTCTGAAGTGGTACCAATTTTAAAGAAAATTTTTGGTGATGATCTTCGGATTGTTGCTAGTGAAGAGTGCGATTGGATTCGACAGCAGCTTGCATTATCTAATTGGGAACAAACCAATGCTAGCGCTCAACAACACGTTGAGGCTTTGGCCGATCAAGAAAAACTGCTCTATGCCGGTTATTTTCCTTTTTCCGATCCCAAACAACTCAAACACGAGGTTAAAGGCCACATGGTCAGACCTCACAAAGTTCACATTGCCAATAAAATTTGTTTTACCGTTGGCGGTGGAGAGCAAAAATATAATCTTGGCCATTTTGTGATCAGTGCTGATTGGGTGGCAAAAGCGCCAGAAAAATTGGTCAAGCAAGTACTGCAAACTCAAGTCAATTTTTATTCAAAATTGGTCGGCGATCAGCCACTTCCTTGTGTGGTTGAGGAGACCGGCGAGCTTGGTGAAAAAAAAGCTGAAGCTAACAAAAAAACTCTTCAGAAGCTTGGTTTTCTGCCGTAATCTTCTCAATTTTAGCCGGTTGTTTTACACGTTAGAAGTTTGATAATTGCTGTTTAGATTCAGGTTGGTTTTATAAAAGTATACTGAATTATTGCTGTAATTCGAAGCGGAAGAGCGTCAAGAAAGCAATAACTGGACGTCAATTTTCAACTAAAATTCTGCTTGACTCCTCAATAATTTTGTCATATACTACTTGCTCTGTTCGGGAAAACAGATTATTGACATTGTTGCCCTGTTTTTGGAGCACAATCCCTCAAAAAAATTTCTAAAAAGTAAATATTTGACTGCTGAGGACGAATGGGCCTGTAGCTCAGTTGGCTAGAGCGCCTCATTTGCAATGAGGAGGTCAGGAGTTCGAGTCTCCTCAGGTCCACCGAGATGAGCTCACAAAGTGAGATCAACCCGGGCGATCCCCTGCAAGAGGGTTCGCAACTTGCCTGAGCGCATGCTTGGACGTTGCAGAGTGGATGTCGGTGTAAAGAGTCTGTCCAAACAGACTCTACTGATGTCCTCTCTCGAGCGCCTAAGAATGCTCGCCGCATTTTCAAGAGAAAAGCGGTAACCATTGTTCTTTAACAAGTGAAGAGAAGAAACTGTCATGAAGTACGAGAACCTGTCTGACAAGTCGCATTCTACTGCAAGTCAGCATAGTTCGGTAAAAAAGATGATTTATCACTCCTAGAAGTATGTAAGCATACTCCTTCGTCGTGCTAAACACTTTTTTACTCGAATCTGACTGCCTTTCATAACGAAAGGGACTTATCAGACAGGTTCTAAAAAACGTACAAAGTGGTCAGCATCGAATATAAATTTCAATTTCGTATGTAAACTAACGCATATGGTGGATGCCTTGGCTTGTTTGGCCGAAGAAGGACGCATACTCCGCGAAAGTCGTCGGGGAGCTGAGTAACAGCTTTGATCCGGCGGTGTCCGAATGGGGAAACCCCCCATGTAGAAGTACATGGGACCCGGTAATTTATTACCGGGGGGGAACCTGGGGAACTGAAATATCTAAGTACCCAGTGGAATAGAAAACGTAAGTGATTCCCTTAGTAAGCGACGAGCGAACAGGGAAGAGTCTAAACCTGGATTTATCCAGGGGTTGCAGGACCTGAATATCGAACTACTTGAAGCTAGTAGAACTCTGTGGAATAAGAGACCAAAGAACGTGAAAGTCGTGTACACGAAAGCATCAAGTTATCGTACAGTGTTCCTAAGTAGGTTGGGAGACGGCAAACTCCCTTCTGAATCTGGGGTGACCACACTCCAAGACTAAATACCAAACAAGACCGATAGTGAACGAGTACCGTGAGGGAAAGGTGAAAAGAAGGGTGGAAGACCCCGTGAAATAGTACCTGAAACCATATGCTAACAATCAGAGAAAGCCCTGCGCGCAAGCGTACGGGTGATCTCGTGCCTATTGAAGAATGAGCCTGCGAGTTTTTTCATCATGCAAAGCTTAAGTCCCACCGGGACGGAGGCGGAGGGAAACCGAGTCTGAATAGGGCGTTGTCCGACTTTGTCGGAATCAAGTATGATGGGAAAGACCCGAAACCGGGTGAGCTTACCATGATCAGGGTGAAATCTCGTTAAACCGAGATGAAAGCCCGCACCGATGTATGCTGCAAGATGCTCGGATGAATTGTGGTAAGGGGTAATATGCCAATCGAACCCGGAGATAGCTGGTTCTCCCTGAAATATATTTAGGTATAGGGTCGCGTATGAACCTGTCTGACAAATCGCATTCTACTGCAAGTCATCAGACTTCGGCAAAAAGAAACATTTATTCTTCCTAGAAGTAGTCAAAGCTACTCCTTCGTCAGAAATAAAGTTCTTTTTGCTCGAATCTGACTGCCTTTCGTAACGAGTGAGATTTGTCAGACAGGTTCTAAGCTGTATGGGGGTAGAGCACTGATCGGGTGCGCCTGACGCAAGTCAGGTCATCTAGTCAAACTCCGAATACCGTATAGTGTTCCGCGGCACTCAGCATCTGGGAGCTAAGTTCCAGAAACAAAAGGAAAACAAACCAGACCTACAGCTAAGGTCTCAAATTGAATGTTCAGTGGTTAAGGAAGTTTATATCCTAAGACACCTAGGAGGTCGGCTCAGAAGCAGCCATCCTTTAAAGAAAGCGTAACAGCTCACTAGCCGTAGGGTATATGCGCCGAAAATTCATCGAGGCTAAAACATTCAACCGAAGCTTAGGGTTTTCGTCTGCTTTTTGCAGACGGGAGCGGTAAGGGAGCGTTCTGTGTGCTTTGAAGCTCAGCCGTAAGGACTGGGTGGAGCGATCAGAAGTGAGAATGCAGGCATGAGTAGCGAAATTGGAGTGAGAATCTCCAACTCCGAATGACCAAGGTTTCCGCACCCACGTTCGTCGTGTGCGGGTTAGGCGACCCTAAGGTGAGCCCTGTTTTCAGGGGTAGCCGATGGATTACTGGTTAATATTCCAGTCCTTGGTATAGATCGTTATTACTTGGGGAGGGACGATGATGGATAATTTGTGCCCAGCGGTGAAAGTTGGGTCTAAGCACTAAGGCAGTCTGAATAGGCAAATCCGTTCAGGCGTTTATCAAAGGTGTGATGGGGTTCTTGAGCCTTCGGGCAAAGGAATACAAATGACTTCAGCATCCTGGAAAAGCTTCGCAAGGAGAGATATATCAAATCGTACCGATAACCGACACAGGTGGTCTGGTCGAGTAGACTAAGGAGAGCGGGAGAAAGTAGTTTAAGGAATTCGGCAAAACAACTAGGCGTAATTTCGAGAGATGCCTTCCCCTTTGCCGCAAGGTAAAGGGGCGCAGTGAATGAAGTGGGATGGACTGTTTACCAAAAACACAGGTCTGTGCAAACTCGTAAGAGGAAGTATACAGGCTGAAGCCTGCCCAGTGCCGGAAGGTTAAGTGCGAGGG
>PFDH01000004.1 GCA_002772705.1 Candidatus Pacebacteria bacterium CG10_big_fil_rev_8_21_14_0_10_44_11
AGGTAGCTGCAATTGAGTATTGGGATAAATCATATCTGGATTGCCGCCAATTACCACTTGGTTCAACTGATACAACTCCACCCAACGATAGGGATCACCCAATTGTTGTTCGGCAATCGCCCATAAGCAGTCGCCTGACTTGACTTGATAACTAGTTGAAGGGAAGGGTTGAGAAACTTCGGCTGGTGAATCGCCAAGATCAGTCGAAACCCCAGAGGCAATTCTGCCCTGAGCAATAGAAATCTCTGGTAAAATTAGCTGCTGACCAACGGCTAACTGATCGGGATGCGGTAACTGATTGGCTTTGGAAATTTGTAAATAAAAATAGCCTGAGCCATACTGCTTTTTGGCAATGCTCCATAAACTGTCACCGGCTTGAACTATATAGTCAGCCCTCAGCACCACTTTGGGAGTGGGTGAGGGCTCAGGCGCAATCACGGGCAACAATGGACCAGCTGGAGGGGTTTTTAATTCAAGCTGAGCAGTTGTGGGAGTCTGTGAAGGTGAAGGAGCAGTCGCCAATCGTGACAGATACAGGCTGCCCACCAGCACCATCACCACCAAAAAACCGGCCGCTACAATCAGCCAGTTTAACTGGAATCGAACAAACTTAAGAAAATCTCTCAGTCGGTCTTGCTCCATAACAACCAAATCGTTTGGGCAAGCACGAACCTACTTTGAATTGTCTATTTTCTGGCGAACCCGACCAGGATCGAACTGGTGATCTCTTCCGTGACAGGGAAGCATGTTAACCACTACACCACGGGTCCACTGTGACTGCAGCAGCTATTATACCAGCCGCTATCAAGATTGGGAGAACTGAAGTTTGGGCTAACTACTCAACAACTCACCCAAAACAAGAAACACCAACTATAGGCTTTGTGAAAAACGTGAACTGAATAACCTATAACTTTTCAACCTCAGCAAACACTTCTTTACCTCTAAAAAATGTGTATAATTGGGGTCAAAGATTGTCTAACAAAAGGAGAGAATATGTCAGGATTTTACTTTTTACTCATCATTCTTGCGGCGATTGCTGTCTACGTGATGGGCATTTATAACGGTCTCCAGCGTCTTAAAACTCAGATTGTGGCAAGTATTCAAGAGATCGGCAACCAACTCAAACGTCAGGCGTCTTTAATTCCAAACCTGGAGTCGGCCGTCAAAGGTTATCTGAAGCACGAAAAAGGCGTCTTTGAGATGTTGACTGACGCTCGCAAAGCGGTGGCCAAAGCTGACAAATCTGGCTCAGCCACTGATATTGATGAGGCAATTTCTAAGGTTCAAAACCTGGTTCCTCAAATCAGGGTGGCAGTTGAGGACAACCCGGAACTCAAGGCCAACGAAACCGTAACCAAGTTTATGTCAGAGCTGACCGACACCGCCGACAAACTGACTTACGCTCGCCGTTCGGTGATTGACCTGACTCAAAATTACAATGAAAAACTAGTGACCTTCCCATCCAATGTGATTGCTGGTATGTTTGGCTTCAAGCCAGAAAAAGGCCTAGAAACTGCTCAAGCCGGCAGCCATCTTTCAGTCAGTGAAGATGAGATGAAAGATGTAAAAGTTAATCTTTAATCTTTTTTCCCTGAAAGAAGCTACTGATTAGATTGCCGCCAGGCGGTCTGATTAGTCAGAAGAGCCATGACACACTACGAATTAATCGCCAGCAACAAACAAAAATCTTGGGTTATCATCACCCTGTTTATGATCTTTATCGTTGGTGCTGTTTATCTAATGAGCGTCGGCTTAGGTTATGGACTAGATCTGGTTGGGATTGCTTTGATTGTTTCGGGGATGATGTCGTTTGCCTCGTACTGGTGGTCAGACTCAATTATTTTGAGCATTTCTGGCGCCCGGCCAGCCAACCGTGAAGAATTTTTTGATTTTTATACGGTGACTGAAAACATTGCCAACGGTCAGCGGCTGCCAATGCCCAAGTTGTACGTGATCGAAGACACCGCCATGAACGCCTTTGCCACCGGCCGCGATCCCCAACACGCGGCAGTGGTAGCAACCACTGGTTTGCTGTCTAGGCTAGATCGAGCAGAGATTGAGGGCGTGGTTGCCCATGAGTTATCTCATGTTCAGAACTACGATATTCGATTGATGTCGATTGTAACTATTTTGGTTGGCATGATTGCTTTATTGTCTGACTGGATGCTGCGAATTTCTTTTCGAAGAGGCTCAAGAAATAATGACCGCGAAGGTGGTCAACTTCAAGTAATTTTCATGATTGCCGGTATTGCGCTGGCGCTTTTGTCTCCGATCATCGCTCAATTAATCCAGTTAGCTATTTCGCGTAAACGTGAGTTTTTGGCTGATGCCAGCGCGGTAGGGATGACCAAAAACCCAGAGGGTTTGGCTAGAGCGCTAGAAGCCATTTCACAGGACAAAGAACCACTGGAAGTCGCCAACAAAGCCACTGCCCATTTGTATATTGCTAATCCACTCAAAAATCGACATGATGCAGTCGGCTGGTTTGCTGGCATGTTCCAGACCCATCCGCCGGTAGAAGAGCGAATTGCCGCCCTGAAAAATCTGACTGGAGCAGTATGAAAAACACCGTTACCAAAACCCAAGTTACTCACGTCGCGCAGTTAGCGTCTTTGACGATCACCGAACAAGAAGCAGAACATTTAGTTGGTGCCTTTGACGAAACATTGGCTGTGATCGACAATCTTTCACAACTTTCACTCAATGAAACTGAACCTACAAGTCAGGTGACTGGATTAGAAAATATCACCCGAGCAGATGAAGTACTGACTGACAATATGTTTTCACAACAAGAAGCGTTGGCAAACGCCAAAAGGTCTTATGATGGCTATTTTGTGGTAGATCGGATCATTGATAATGACTAACCAACTGTGTTCTCTAACACTAGCACAAACTCTTAATAAGCTTCAAAAAAAAGAAATCCAAATGAGTGAAATTGTTCAATCTGTGCTTGACTCAATCAAAAAACAGGACTCAACTATTCACGCATTTTTAACTCAGAATGAGGGGCTGCTTGGCGACGTGAAGGCACGTGAAAAACTACCACTAGCTGGGCTGCCAATTGCGGTCAAAGACAATATTTGCACAAAAGGACTGAGAACGACTGCTTCTTCGCTGGTGCTCGACAAATTTTTACCTCAATATACTGCCACGATCGTTGAAAAGGTCTGTCAAGCAGGTGCCACCATTATTGGTAAAACCAATCTTGACGCCTGGGCACACGGTTCTTCAACTGAAACCTCGCAATATGGTCGCACCCTCAACCCCAGAAATACTGGTCACTTGCCGGGTGGTTCCTCAGGGGGCAGTGCCGCCGCTGTCGCGGCTGATATGAGTATCGTCGCAATTGGCACCGAAACCGCTGGCTCAATTAGGCAGCCTGCTGCTTGGTGCGGCGTGGTGGGATTAAAACCAACCTATGGTCGGGTGAGCAGATATGGAGTGATTGCGATGGCTTCTTCAACCGATTCGCCCGGACCAATTGCTAAAACCGTGCAAGATGCCGCTATGATGCTAAATTATTTAGCTGGACAAGATCTACATGACCCAACAACTTCACCACAAGCTGTGCCTGATTTTACCCAGTCTCTAGGAAAGTCGATTAAAGGCCTGAAAGTTGGATTGTTATATCAAGATATTGAAGGAATGGAGATTGTCAAATCTCATATAGACACCGCAGCCAAGGTTTTGACTGAACTTGGTGCTAAAGTTGAACCAACTCAAGCCCTTAGCCCACAGTACGCTATCAGTGTCTACACAATTGTCCAGCGCGGCGAAGTGAGCAGTAACCTGGCACGGTATGACGGTATTCGATTTGGTAATGACCGGACATTTTTTGGTGACGAAGCCAAACGCCGAATTATGTTGGGAACCTACACTCTGAGTAAGGGTTATGCCGACAAATACTATTTAACTGCACAAAAAGCCAGAACGCTTTTTATCCAGGATTATCAAAAATTATTTGAGAAATATGATTGTTTAATTAGTGCCACTTCACCAAGTTTTGCCAAAAAAATTGGTGTCACTGAGAATGCAGCCATGTTTGGTGAACTTGAGGATATGCTTCTAGAGCCAAGCTCAATCACCGGTCTGCCTGGTATTTCTGTTCCCTGTTATAAAGACCCTCAAACCAATCTTTTCATTGGCTTGAATATTATTGCGCCGATGTGGCGAGAAGACAGGGTGATACAAATTGCCGATGCGTTTGAGAAAGCTACTGATTGGAATACTTGGAAAGAAACAAAGTGATGACACCAAACTACAAACTTATTTGCGGCATGGAGATTCACGCTGAACTCAAAACTCAGTCCAAAATGTTCTGTGGCTGCAAAAACGATCCATTTCACGCTCCAACGTCAAACAGCTACACCTGCCCCACTTGTCTAGGTATGCCTGGTGCTTTGCCAGTCGCCAACAAGCAAGCGATTGAGTGGACCGTGAAATTAGGGTTAGCTCTAGGTTGCAAAATCAATTTGTTTTCTAAGTTTGACCGGAAACATTATTTCTACCCTGATTTGCCAAAAGGCTATCAGATTAGTCAGTATGATTTGCCATTTTGTTATGATGGCCAGATTGAAACTTCAGAGGGGTTAGTTAGAATCCGCCGAATTCACCTTGAAGAAGACACTGGCAAGTTGTTGCACAAAACGGTTGACGGTAAAAAAGTTAGTTTGATTGACTTTAATCGCAGTAGCGTGCCACTGATTGAAATTGTGACCGAGCCCGACATTACTTCTGCCGCTCAAGCCACAGAATACTCTAAAAAATTACGGCAGATTCTGCAGTATTTAGACATTGCTAATTGTGACATGGAGCAGGGTGGGATGCGACTGGAGGCGAATGTTTCACTGCAAAAGCCAGACCAAACTGAGTTGCCAAACTATAAGATAGAGCTGAAGAACATTAATTCCTTCCGCTTCTTAGAACAGGCCGTGGAGTATGAAATTTCACGACAAACAACGGCGCTAGACGCTGGTGAAGATCTGCATCAAGAAACCAGAGGTTGGAATTCTACCAAGAATCAGTCATTTGTGCAACGAAGCAAAGAAACCGCCGAAGACTATCGTTACTTCCCAGATCCAGACCTGCCACCAATCAGATTTTCAGAAGAGCAGATTGAGGCGATCAGAGTTGAACTGCCAGAGCTGCAAGAAACCATAATTAAGCGATGGCAAGATAAATATAGACTAGAACCTCGATTTGGACATCAGCTCGCTAAATCACATAAACTAGCTGAAATAACTGATCAGTTATTTTCTGTTGCGTTCACAGGTGGGACTGACATTAATAAGTTAGCCAGCGCAATTGATAACAAGAAAATTGTTTATGATTTAGAATCAGATGTAGACAAAGTCATCACTGATTTCACAACCCTTCACGCTACAGAAACCGTTAACACTGCAGATCTAGACACAATTATTCAAACCGTGATCAAAACCAACCCCGACATCTTGACCAAATTCAAACAAGGTCAACAACAAGTGATGGGATTTTTTATGGGTCAGATCATGCATCAACTCAAAGTTAAAGCCGACCCACAGCAAGTGCACGACGCTCTTAACAAAGCCTTAGAGAACTGCTAGGATTGCCCCAAGATGTCTAACCTCGTCGATTTTGTTCATCTTCACGTTCACAGTGAGTACTCAATGTTGGATGGCTTGGGTCGGATTCCGGCACTGGTGACCAAAGCCAAGCAACTTGACCAAAAAGCGCTCGCCCTAACCGACCATGGAGGCATGTACGGCGTCATTCATTTTTATAATGAGTGTCAGCGGCAAGAGATCAAGCCGATCGTTGGCGTTGAGGCCTACGTGGCTCACAACTCCCGCATCGATAAACAAATCCGGATGGGTGCCGATCAATTCCACATTACGCTTTTAGCAGAAAACTTTGAGGGTTATCAAAACTTGATGCGCCTGGTCTCGATTGCCAACTTTGAAGGTTTCTCTTATAAACCAAGAATAGACTTTGAAACGCTAGCCAAACACGCCGATCACGTCATTGCCACTAGCGGCTGCATGAGCAGTTACTTTAATCGCCTCTTGCGCGACGGCAAAGAGAAAGAAGCGATCGCTGAATTCAAAAAATATAAAGAGTTGCTGGGGGATCGCTTTTTCATTGAAGTCCAGGTGCATCCCGCTATCAAAGAACAAGTTGAGTTAACTAAGCAGCAAATCAAGATCGCTCGCCAATTGGACATCAAACTGGTTGCCACCAACGACGTTCACTATGTTGAACCAACCGAGGCTCAAGCCCAAGATGCCTTGCTGTGTGTCCAGACTCGCAAGCTGATCTCCGACACCAAACGGATGACAATGTTTGGCTCGCCCGATTTTTATCTCAGATCCTCGCAAGAAATGGCAGAATTATTTCACGAGCTACCGGAAGCTCTGACTACCACCGTTGAAATTGCCGAGCGGTGTAATCTCACTATCCCCACTGGCAAACTAATGTTCCCCAAGTACCCACTGCCAAAAGGAGAAACAGAAGTTTCTTACTTTAAAAAAATGGCTCAGGCAGGTTTAAAGAAAAAATTCAAAAATGTCACCTCCGACCTGCAAAAGCGGCTTGATTATGAAATGGACGTGATTGTCCAAAAGGGTTATTCAACTTACTTTTTAATTACCCAAGATTTTGTCAACTGGGCCAAAAACCAGGGCATTGCCGTCGGACCAGGTAGAGGCTCCGCTGCTGGCTCGTTAGTTTCATATGTACTCAACATCACCACCGTTGATCCAATTCAACACGGCTTGGCGTTTGAGCGGTTCCTTAATCCTGAACGACCAACTCCACCCGATATTGACATCGATTTTGCCGACATTACCAGAGACAAAGTGATTAACTATGTCAGTGAAAAGTATGGCTACGATCATGTGGCGCACGTCATTACTTTTGGCCGGATGGAAGCCCGGGTAGCAATTAGAGATATTGGCCGAGTGTTAGGCATGCCGTACGAAGAACCAGACAAAATTGCTAAGTTGATTCCCAATGATCCCGGAAAAAAAACCAGCTTAAAATCTGCGCTTGAATCTGTACCAGAATTGGCTGAATACAACAAACAAAAGAAGTATCACGATCTGATTGAGTTGGCTCAACAGGTTGAAGGGGTAATTCGTCACTCATCGGTGCACGCCGCGGCGATAGTTGTCACCGATCAACCGCTGACCAACTACGTCCCAATTCAAAAAGATACGAAGTCTGGCGAAACGCTGACTCAGTACGACATGTATGTCTTGGACTGTAATGTTTCTGACGACGCGATTGGTCTGCTAAAGTTTGATTTTCTTGGACTGCGCAATCTTTCTATTATCCAGACGGCACTTCAGCTGATAAAAGTGAATAAAAACCTAAGTTTAGACATAGATACGATTCCGCTGGATGACAAAAAAACTTTTAAACTACTCTCGAACGGTGAAACCATGGGCGTTTTTCAGCTTGAGTCGGCTGGAATGCGCCGGGTAGCCAGAACCCTCAAACCAAGTCAATTCTCAGACATTACTGCTATGGTTGCTCTGTATCGCCCGGGTCCGATGGAACTAATTCCTCAATTTATTGAAGGCAAACACAATCCCAAATCTATTATTTACGCGGACGAAACCCTGCAACCCATTCTGGAAGAAACCTATGGGGTGATGGTCTACCAAGAGCAGATTTTAGAAATTGCCAACGTAATGGCTGGGTATTCACTCGGTGAGGCAGATATTTTACGGCGGGCGATTGGTAAAAAGAAAAAGAAACTGCTTGACGAGAACAAGCGCCGATTTATCACCCAGTCGGTCGAAAAAGGGTATAGGCAAGAAGTGGCTGACCGTGTCTGGGGCTTTATCGAAGCCTTTGCCAACTACGGTTTTAACAAAGCTCACGCTACCAGCTACGCCATGATTGCCTATCAAACCGCCTACCTCAAATCTAACTTCCCGGTTGAGTATATGACCGCCTTAATGAGTGTTGAATCTGCTTCACACTCAGCCAACCGTGACACCAAAGTTGCCATTGCCATTGAAACCTGTAAAAAAATGGGGATCAAAGTCTTACCGCCCGAGATCAACATTTCTGATCAGGACTTTTCAACCGAAAAGGATGGCAAATCATTACAAAAGCTGGCAGTTCGGTTTGGTTTCACTGCCATCAAACACCTTGGCTCCTCAGCCATTGATGAAATTTTGGCTACCCGCACACGGGTCAAAAAGTTTACTTCCTTAACACAGTTCATTCACGAAACTGACAGTCGAAAAGTCAACAAAACTACTTTAGAGTGCCTCATCAAAGTTGGCGCCATGGATCAGTTCGGCACCAGAGCCAGCATGCTGGAAAACCTGGAAAAGATTAGGCAAACAGCTGGACAACTGCAATCTGAGGTAGAGGGACAAGACAGTTTATTTAAAGGTGTCTCCAAAGCCGCTTCTGAAATGAAAGATACTTTCCCAACCATGAGTGAGTATCCCAAACAAGAATTACTGTCGTTTGAAAGAGAACTGCTTGGACTGTACCTAACCGATCACCCCATGGCTCACGCCCTCAAAGCCGTCAATAAGCGAGCCACTAAAACTATCAGTGAAATTGATCAAGACATCCATCGCAATGACAGTTTTTTGTTCGGCGGAGTAGTGACTAGCCTGCGCCGAGTCAGCACCAAAAAAGACAATTCTTTGATGGCGTTTGGCAAGCTAGAAGATAACTCTGGCAGCATTGATTTTGTGGTCTTTCCCAGAACCTACAAAGAGTTTGGCCACTTGCTAACTCCAGACGCGGTGCTACTGCTCAAAGCCAAAGTAGATGTGAGAGATGAAGAAGTTCAATTAGTAGTCGAAAAAATCACCGCTCCAGATCAAGATCCGGCCGTTAACACTCAAGCAATCGAGGCCGATCACGAAATCTTCATTCCCAGAGACACCACCAAAGAAACCTTAACTAACTTGGGTAAGCTGTTAAAAAGTTCACCCGGTGACGATTCGGTCGTCATTTTGATCCCCAATGGCTCCAAACCGCAGCGAATGCTATTGCCCTATGGGGTCAACTGGACCAACGAGTTGGATACTCAAGTCCAAAAACTGCTGCAGTAATCATCTATTTTCCCCCTTTTTTTCTGCTAACGATGACAGTAGAATGTGATCCCATGAGCGATCATGGAAAATCCCCTAAATTTGTATTTGTTTCTGGCGGTGTCCTTTCAGGCTTGGGCAAAGGTATTACTGCCGCCTCCCTTGGGCTGCTGCTCAAGAATCGTGGCTATAGCGTTACCAACATTAAGTGTGAAAACTACCTGAATCTGGATTCCGGTAACATCAACCCCGTTGAGCATGGTGATGTTTTTTTGTGCGAAGACGGTCTGGAAGCTGACTTGGATTTAGGGTCATACGAGCGCTTTTTGGGTGAAGAAGTGGGCAACAAAAACTTTACCACCATTGGCCAAATTTATTCATCGGTGATTCAAAAAACCAGAGATTTGCATTTTAATGGTGCCACCGTGGATGCTATTCCGTATGTACCAGAAGAAGTGATTCGCCGGATTAAAGACGCGGCCGAAGGCTTTGACATTATTTTGGTTGAGCTAGGCGGTACCGCCGGTGAGTACCAAAATGCCATATACTACGAGGCGTACCGGATTATGAAACTGAAGTATCCAAAAGATACGGTTCATGTCCATGTAACCTACTTTCCCAAACCAGCTCACATTGCTGAATTGAAGTCTAAGCCAACTCAACTTTCGGTTAAGATTTTAAATGGGATGGGCATTCAGCCTGAATTTGTCGTGGGCCGGGCAGAAGCGCCAATTGACGACAAACGCAAAGAAAAAGTTGCTTATTACTGTAACCTAAATCAAGATCACGTCATTTCTAACCCTGATCTGGATACTATTTACCGAGTGCCACTCAATTTTGCGGAACAAAAATTCGATCAGTTAGTTTTAAAAGAACTAGGACTGCCAGTGCACAAATCTGATTTGAAAGACTGGCAAGCCTTTGTTGACAAAATTCAATCCAAAAAATCAAAATCTATAACTGTCGCCATTATCGCCAAGTACATCGCCACCGGTGATTACGAATTAAAAGATTCTTATGTTTCACTCATTGAGTCACTCAACTTTGCCAGTTGGCACCTGGCTATTGAACTGAAGTTAGAGTTTATTAACGCTGAACAGCTAGAGAAAAATGTCAAGAAAGCCACTGATGCCCTCAAAGGGGCTAACGGCATTATTGTGCCGATCGGCTGGGGAGAGCGGGGGGTAGAGGGCAAAATCAAGGCCATCACCTACGCCAAAGAACACCAAGTACCATACCTTGGCTTATGTTATGGCATGCAGCTGGCTTGTGTTGAATTTGCCAGAAATGTCTGTGGTCTGAGTGACGCTCACACCACTGAAGTTAATCCCAAAACGACTCACCCAATTATTCACGACATCCCGTTTGAGGAAAAATACCAGCGAATTAAAGGTAAAGGTGCTAGTATGCGTCTTGGAGCCTATGACTGTATTCTGAAGCCAGGCAGCTTGGCTCATTCAATTTACAAAAAACATCATGCCTTTAAGAACGAAAAGCAGAACTTAATCTCTGAACGACATCGGCATCGGTTTGAGTTTAACAATGATTACCGAGCAGAGTTAGAAAAAGCTGGTCTGGTTATTTCTGGCACTTCACCAGATGATTTTTTTGTCGAAGTAATCGAGCTGCCTCAGAACAAGCATCCATTCTTTCTGGCTACTCAGGCTCATCCAGAATATAAATCCAGGCCGTTGCAGCCCCATCCAATTTTCCTTGAATTTGTGACGGCAGTAGTCAAAGCAAAGCCGTAACTTTAGTTTGAATTGGATAAAAATCTGTTTGGTATAATCGCACCATGAATGCAAGATGGGAAAAGTTTTCAGGATATACCTCAGAAAGACTGCGCATTGCGCCCGATACCCTCAGCAAACGTGATACGACCCTTATTTTTGATGCCTTAAGATTTCAGTGGTTAGTTCAGCTGGCTTTGTTAGGACACTTAAAAATTAATTTTTCTAATTTGAGCAGTGACCCCTCTTTTTCTACAGAACTTATTTCTAAGACAAATATTAGAAGCACAAAAACCCAGTGGCCAAATGGGACCATTACGATTAGCTCGGTTGAATTAAGAAAAACTATCCAGGGATCAGCAACCGAAGCTCAAGATTATTCACGCACGATTAATAAAATTATTACCAAGGGGATTAGAGATTTATCACATCAGCAAAACATGCTCCCAAATCAACCACTAATTGCCATCACTGAACTAACAGCGATTATGGCTGCCACGATTTTTCTTTCAAATCAGCCGGATGTTCTTGGCTTGCCTTCTACACGGTGGGCAAGTATCGTGGCCATTGCTTTGTATGCCGCTCTAAGAAATGCTTTGTTCATTTATAATACTCAGCAAGAAGGACAAGGCGAAGGAAGACCATTTTCAATTTTTGAGAGTGTGCACCCCGAAAGGCATCTGTTAGTGTACCTACTTTCACCAAATTTGGTAAAAATTGATACGAGGGTCACGAAAAACTGAATGCCTAAGACATATCAGGACTGCACTGCCAGCTGCAACGGCCAGGCTACCCACTAACTCATGAGAAAATCTTGCCAAAAGTTGTTTCTTGCAAACAGTTGTTTTCTCAAGTACAATACTTGCTTCGACTAGAAAAAAATAAAAGTAGTTATGGCAGACTCATTTACTCTCTTAGCAACAACTATTCACAGCGGCGACACAATTCGCTTACACCAAGAAATTGTTGAAGGTGACAAGAAACGAGTTCAGGTGTTTGAGGGCATTGTGATTGCGATTAAAAATGCCGGCATGGGCAAATCTTTCACGGTCAGAAAAATTGGTGCTAACAACATTGGGGTTGAGAAAATTTTTCCTGTCAACTTGCCTTCGCTAAAAAAAGTGGAAGTCAGAAGCAAGGGAAACGTACACCGAAGTAAGTTATATTACTTGCGTGGACGCCTTGGAAAAGCCGCCAGCCGAATTAAAGAAAAGAAAATTGTCGCCTCGACAGTTACAGCAGTCTAAAATTGCGCTGGGTCAGTGGGGCGAAACCCAGGCCAAGAACTTCCTCATCCGCAAAGGTTATCGGGTGTTAAAAACAAACATTGCTTCAAAGTTTGGTGAAGTTGACATTGTGGCCTTTGATCCATTTGAGCAGGAGTTAGTTTTTTGCGAAGTAAAAACAAGGAGCTCAAACCAATTCGGCCATCCTAGCCGAGCAGTCAATCAACAAAAGTTGATCAGGATGGAGCGGATAGCAAGCTTATGTCTATCAAGCAGACATAAGATGGTTGACTATCGCTTTGATGTAATTTCAATTACCCAATCTGGGATACATCATCTACAAAATGTGACCATCTAGTCAGGGTTTTTAAAAATTAGTCGAAAACCAAAAAATAGTGTTCATTTCTTCAGTGTTCTTTCAGAAAATCTTGTTAGTATCAAAATAAGCAGTCAAACGGGGAGGGTTTAAGCCTGAATCGGCGGTCATCTGACCGCCTCAACC